>JBEKNM010000208.1:0-7519 GCA_049522835.1 Mycobacterium sp. | reverse complement strand
ACCTGGTTGTGTGCGCGCCGGTATGGGCGGGGTTCGGCCGCGGAACCGGGTGATCAAGGCCGTCGGGTGCGCCCTGCGCAATCGGGCCCAAACTTGTCGGTGCCAGGCGCGAGGATGAGCGCCATGAGTACACCGTTGCGCCGGATTGGGGATCCGGTGGTGGCTGCGGGGCCGGTGGGGGTGCGGATCCGGACCCGGATCCATCCTGGTGCCGAGCAGGCGGCGGCGTTGACCGCGATCGGGATGGTGTTGGGTGGGTTGTATCGCGGTGAGTTGGCTGGGCGGGTTCGGTTGGGGCGTGTGGATCGCACGGCGCAGTCGGCGTGGCGGGCGCAGCGCAAGCAGGCGTTGACGGCGGTGTCGTCGTCGCGGTGGGCGGTGGCGATTACCCGCGCTGTGGAAGACCAGTACCAGCTGGGGATGCGCGGGTTGGCCGCTCATGTCAGGGATCTGGGTGCCGCGGTGGAGGTGTTGGAGGCCCGGTGTGCGCTGTGTCCCGGCGAACGTGCCCCGGTCAACGATGATGGATCCAGCCGGCGGGGGCGGTCGCAGCGGCGTCGGGGCTATCGCGACGCGGCAGAGCGGTTCGCGAAGACCCGGCGCCTGGCGGTGCTGCGTGATCGGCTGGCCAGCGCGCAGCAGGCGTTGGTGGCCGGTTGTCCGTCGATCGTGGTGGGCGGGAAACGGTTGTGGCGGAACCGCGACCACCTCGGTGCGGCCGGCATGACTGAGCAGCTGTGGCGGGACCGTTGGGATGCGGCGCGGATGTTTTTGACCGCCGATGGGGAGTCGGGTAAGGCCGGCGGCAACGAGACCATCCGTGTCGACGCCCATGGCCGGCTGCGGGTCAAGGTCCCCGCCGCCCTGGCCGGTGATCTGGGCAGATACGTCGTGATCACCGTGCCGGTAGGGTTCACGCACCGCGGGCAGCAATGGGCCCAGCGGGTGCGAGATCGCCGCGCGGTGCGCTACGACATCAGCTACGACCCCGGCCGACAGCGCTGGTATGTGGACGCCTCGTGGACCGTCAGCCCGGCGCCGGTGCCCGAGCTCGACGACCTGCGTCGCGGCCCGGTGTTGGGGGTGGACCTCAACGCTGATCACCTGGGCGCGTCCTTGACACGGCGGGCAATCCGATCGGTGCGCCCCTGACCATTGCGGTCGATACCGCTGGGCTGCGAGCATCACGGCGCGATGGGCGGGTGCGCTCGGCCATTACCGCCCTGCTTGATGTGGCCCGCCAACACCACTGCTCAGCGATCGTGGTGGAAAACCTCAACTTCGCCGATGCGCGCGCCACCGGCCGCGAAACCCTGGGCCGCGGCGCCGGGGGCAAACGGTTGCGCCGCACCGTGGCCGGCATCCCCACCGGCCGTTTCCGCATCCGGCTGATCGGCATGGCCACTGGCCGTGGGATCGCGGTCATCGGTATCGATCCGGCCTACACCAGCCGCTGGGGTGCCCAGCACTGGCGCAAACCCTTACAACAACAGACTTCCGACCCGGTCACTCGGCATCACGCCGTGGCGGCCGCGATCGGCAGACGTGGACTCGGCTTGGCGATCAAGCGACGGCCGGCAGTACCCCGCACCCAACAGCGGATGCGTGTGGGCACTCCACCGGTCAGGCCTGAAAAGCCGCCGAGCACCACACCACGACGGTGCGAAAGTTCTGGCTCACCGCCACGCCCACAACGACGACCAGGCGTGCCGGTCCACCAGATAACACCCACCGCCAGCGGCCAACACCGTTCGGGCCGCACAGGACTCACTCCTGCTCAGTAATTAGGAACGGTGTGTCGCCACATTCTCGTCGCACACCTCTACCTACGGTGCCGTAAGTTACGGTAGCGTAGGGAGTGTGACAGCTATGCAGACCAGCCTGCTGACCGAACTCGAGCCCGTCGTGGCAGCTAACCTCGACCGCCACCTCAGCCTGGCGCAGGACTGGCAGCCGCAAGACTACGTGCCCTGGTCACGCGGGCGTGACTTCGCTTTCCTCGGCGGCACCGACTGGCAGCCTGAGGACTCACCGCTCGACCCGGTCGCGCAGACGTCGATGATCGTCAACCTGCTCACCGAGGACAACCTGCCCTCGTACCACCGCGAGATCGCCACCCGCTTCGGCCGCGACGGCGCCTGGGGCCAGTGGGTTGGTCGCTGGACGGCCGAGGAGGGCCGGCACGCGATCGCGATACGCGACTACCTCGTCGTCACGCGCGGCGTGGACCCGGTCAGGTTGGAGGCGCTGCGCATGGAGCACATGACGGCGGGCTACGACAGCGGCGACAAGACCATGCTGCAGGCGCTGGCCTACGTCTCGTTCCAGGAGCTGGCCACCCGGATCGCGCACCGCAATACCGGACGTGCGACTGGCTGCCCCCTTGCCGAGCAGTTGCTCGCTCGTATATCCACGGACGAGAACCTGCACATGGTCTTTTACCGCAACCTGATGGGCGCCGCGCTCGACCTCGCGCCCGACGAGGCGATGCAGGCGATCCGCGACGAGGTGGTCGGCTTCCAGATGCCGGGCCAGGGTATGACGGACTACACCAACAACGCCATCACCATCGCCAAGGCCGGCATCTACGACCTGCGCCTGCACCACGACGCGGTGATCCAGCCCGTGCTGCGGTTCTGGCGGATCTTCGAGCGCACCGACTTTGGCCCGGCCGGCGAGCACGCTCGCGAGGAGCTGTCCTTCTTCCTAGCGATGCTCGATGCCAAGGCGAAGCACTACGAGGAGAAGCGCGCCGCCCGCGGGGAAGTACGAAGGACGGCATAACGACGCAACGCGTGCTCAGTGGTCGAGCTGCTCTGTGACAAGGCTACCGAATTGCGGATTACCGACCCACAGGTCGTCATCGTTCCATCTATTGCTCGTTTCCCGTTGTGCGACAACCGGATCGATTATTTCGAAGCTCCGATGAGAACCGGGCAATTCCGGTCGGTTCCCGGTCATTGGCGGTTAATAAACCGTGACCGCCAGCCCTGTTTGCCTTCGAACAGTGCTGCATTGACGCGGGAATTCGCCCGCGCTGGCCAAGCGTATCGGCCAGGTGCTGACGTGCTTGTTGGTTCAGCTGGCGGGGTCGTCGGGGCGCCGGTGAGCGAGCCTGGTGTCGAGCCGTTCGAGCATGCGGTGCGGTTCGGGCCAGCGCGGCGCTCAGCGGGTCGGCGTCGGCGTCAATCGGCGGCAGGCCCGGACCGGGGACAACGATGAGATCGCCGACGCCGACCAGCGTCTCGCAGCTTGGACACGCGCCTCTCCGCCGCGATATGTGAGCATTGGGACGTGAACGCACGCCAATTCGCTCCGTTGCTGGGTGTCGCGGTGGTGACAACCTGGACGACGCTGCTGAGCGCACCGATCCTCATCGCCTCCGCGTCCGCTGCTTCCTGCCCCGACGTCGAGGTGACGTTCGCCCGCGGCACCAACGAGCCGCCTGGTGTTGGTGGGGTCGGACAGGCATTCATCGATTCACTGCGCTCAGAGGTTGGGGGTCGGTCCATCGGGGTGTATCCGGTCAACTACCCCGCCTCCGACGACTTCGCACCCTCCGCATCCGCCGGCGCCACCGATGCGAACGCTCACGTTCAGTCCATGGCTGCGAATTGTCCCAACAGCAGGCTGGTGCTCGGTGGATATTCCCAAGGCGCGATGGTGATAGATCTGATCACCATCGCCCAAGCACCCGTTGCGGGCTTGATCCCCGACACGCTATCGGCGGATGTGGCTGATCACGTTGCCGCGGTCGCCACCTTCGGCAATCCGTCGGACAGGTATCTGGGGGCGCCCATAAGCGTGGTCAGCCCGTGGTACGGAGCGAAGGCCATTGACTTGTGTGCGCCCGGCGATCCGGTTTGCACTCCGGGCGGAGCCCTGGCGCTGCCTTCGCATGACGAGATGTTCTCCGCGCCGCACCTGTCGTATATGCAGTCTGGAATGCCCAGTCAGGCCGCGACATTCGTGGCGGGCCATCTCTGACGGACGTGTCGGCGAACGATTTGTCGTGGACACCCGGACCGCCGTCGGTGATCAGCAGAGGAAAGCGTCCTGGTGCCGGGACCAGTGGTGGACGAAATCGATGTCGAGCCGTAGCGACACGCGGTGGCCGGGTGGCGTGGCCATCGTCATTTGCGATGATGTTCGGGTGGTCGATCGAGAGATAATGGCCCCGGCCGAGAACGCGGCTGAGGGCCCAGTCGAGCCGGAACCGCCTGCATCGCCGCAAACCCCGGCCGAGAACGCGGCTGCGCCGGCCAAAAACAGCCCAGATGCGGGATGGGCGCAATGGCTGCGGGTGGCGCCGCCAAGGGGACGTGTCGCTTCCATTTGGGATGATGTTCTAGTGGTCGATCGAGAGCCCGAAACCGCGGCCGAGAACGCGGCTGCAGTCACACTCCCGCCAGAGCCTGAAACCCCGGCCGAGGGCACACTCCCGCCTGAGCCCGAAACCCCGGCCGAGAACGCGGCTGCGCCGGCCAAAAACGGCCCAGATGCAGGATGGGCGCAATGGCTTGGGCAGTTCGGCGAACTAATTCGGCGAGCATTCCAGCCTTCAGCCCTTCTCTTTTTAGTCATGCTCTTCATCGTCGCCATTTTGAGTATTATTGGTGCACTTGCGTTGGGTGACACTCCCCTTGGGAAAGCCTGTGTCATTGGTTTTGTCCCGGCATCCTCGATCGGCGTCGGTATCGTTGGAAATCATTGGTACAGCAAAAGAAAGCTCGATGCGGAGCTCGCAAAGGCCGTTCAGAAGGCGATGCACACAACTTTAAGCCTCAAAAAATCTGTTCGTTATATCGATGAACGACTCGAATTCGCATTTAAAGCTCTTACGAATGGCTCAATCAATTGGGGAATTCTTGAAGTAGTCAGCGCAAAAACTGCAAGCGAATTGTTCTTCGCCAACGCTCAACAGTCTGCTCAACAATTGGAATTAATTTCCGAATCCGAAGTCCAACAAGCCCGTGTGGTTTTTGGTGAGGACGAAGACGAGTCGCGACCACGTATCGCATTAGGCGAAAGTCCGAAGGGCGCGCATGCGGGTGGAAGCAACGAGGAAAATGGCGACAACTGAACAGATCGTGGGAAGTGTTGCTCGCCTAGAGGACGAGTACACGCTGATCATTAACCGCGGATCAGACCATCGCGTCGAACCTCCGCTCGATGTGGCGTTGTGTCCAACGTGACGGGAACCGGGATCAGGGCACTGGTTGACATGACGCGTGTTGCCATTCTGACGTGAGACCGGAAGCATCACGGTCTCCACCCAGTGCACGACGAACCGAAACCGCGGAGGCGCCCGATGGCCCAGTCCGACCTCGTCTTGTTCCGCGCCGACAATCACGTCGCGCTCATCACCGTTAATGACCCCGATCGGCGCAACGCCCTCACCGACGAGATATCAGCGCTGCTGCGCGCCGTGGTGGAGCAAGCCGAAGCCGATCCCGACGTGCACGCCGTGGTGGTCACCGGTGCCGGCAAAGCCTTTTGCGCCGGCGCCGACCTCAGCGCCCTGGGCGCTGCCGGCGGTGGAGCACCGGCAGACGGTCTGCAGCGGATCTACGACGGCTTCATGGCCGTTGGTAATTGCACGCTGCCCACCATTGCCGCGGTCAACGGCGCCGCGGTCGGCGCGGGCTTGAACTTGGCGCTGGCCGCCGACGTGCGCATCGCCGGGCCCGGCGCATTGTTCGACGCCCGTTTCCAGAAATTGGGGCTACATCCCGGTGGCGGTGCGACCTGGATGCTACAGCGGGCGGTGGGTCCAGCGGTCGCTCGCGCGGCGTTGTTGTTCGGCATGCGCTTCGACGCCGAATCGGCCGTGCGGCACGGGTTGGCGCTCACTGTCGCCGACGATCCCGTGGCCGCGGCGCTGGACCTTGCCGCCGGGCCCGCGGCGGCGCCGCGCGAGGTGGTATTGGCGACAAAGGCAACGATGCGCGCCACCGCAAGCCCAGGGTCGCTGGACAACGAGCAACACGAGCTCGCTATGCGCACAGAGCTTGGGCCGCAGGTGTACTCGATCCAGTCACCGCAGTTCGCCCAGCGGTTGGCCGCAGCCCAACGTAAGTAGCGCCGGCTCGTTCAGCTGCTTGAAATCACTTGCGCCACTGTTGTTTCACCAGTCTCAGCGCGGCCATTCTTGTCGGTGGCCGCGGATAGTTTGGGTTCATGAGTTCGGACCCGTCGTCGACCGGGAGGCCATCACGGCGGCCTTCGACTCGCTGGAGCGAGCGGTCGGCGACGTCGCCGCTGTGTCGTGTGACGCGTTGACTACGCCGGAGCGGTTGGCGTTGTTGGCGCGACTCCATCAGGGTTCCAGAAACCGACGATTGTTACTAGGCTTAGCTCTTATTCGTAACTGGCGATAGCGGTAACTCGCGCGGATACCGCCCTTTACCGCGCGGTGATGGTGTGTGCGTGGCTGGTTCTGTAGATGCGGAAATGTCAACGCTGGCAAAAGGCCGGCGGCTGCATCGCACCCGCCATACCCGGAAAGCCCCCATCAAGGCCGTCACCGCCGCGCACGCAGTGAGCGTTTGCGACCACTTCAATAATCATCGTCGCCGGTGGCGCCAACAGGGGCATGGGGCCATGCTGAACTGCCCACTATGTAGCTGCTGTCAGCGCGCCACGGATTCAAAGCTGGTGCCGCCGAAGGGAACAGCAGCGTTTCAGCAACAGACGCCGGCAAACCTGACCAGACAGCCACACGTACGGCGTAGATCACAATCCAAAGCCCGTTAGGTGACGGCTCTAGCAGAACGGAAACCCCTCGCATGTTCACCGGCATCACTAGCCAAGCCGGCGCCCTGGTTACCGCGATCGTGGTGCTAACCGGCGGCGCAGTTCTGCGCGGTGGCACAGCAGCGGCCGACCCAAACCAGGACGAGCAGTTTCTGGCACTGCTCGATCAAGAAGAAATCCCCGCCCTCCAGAACGTGCCAAGCCTCATCGCCACCGCCCATAAGATTTGTCGCGAACTCGATGGCGGCATGACGGTGGACGCCGTGGTGGACGACATGAAAAACAATTCGTTCGCAGACCCGGGCGAGGGCCAATTCCCAGCCCGCCGAATCACGTCCACCATTACCCGATTCATCACTGCGGCAGTGGAAGCCTACTGCCCGTACGATCAAAGCAAGATAGTTTCCATCATGGCTAAACCCGCGCCGGGATCGAATGAGCCGATGCACCATGTCGCCGCGTACACGCACAACGCGGTCGACGCGGGAAGCGATCTGCGGGAGCCGCCGCCGGGGTTGGACATGATCAACATGCCGGCCGCGTGGCAGGAACCGACGGGCAGCGGTGTGGTGCGGCTGCCACACTTGATGGGCGGCGGCGATTTCATGGCGGGCCGCTACGGGGACTGCCGGTCGGACCGTGACGCGAATGGCGTAGTGCTCGCCTCGCTTATCGGAGCGGTTCCCTCGGACGAGATCACCCCGAACCCGCCACAGATTCCGGCACCACCGCCGCCGACGGCGCAGACCCGCACACCACCCAG
>JBEKNM010000207.1:0-7539 GCA_049522835.1 Mycobacterium sp. | reverse complement strand
CACACTTTGCAGACCCTCGGGCCGAAGGTGCTGGCTTCCCGGATGGTGCGAGACTACGTCGAGCAGTACTACACGCCGGCGGCGCAATCGCTGCGCAGGACCGTCGCGGCCGCTGAGGGCGCCGAAAATGCGAGTGGCGGCGAGTTCGGCGCTGCCCGCGAGCTGACCGCCTACCGTCTGCGCGCCGAGGAAGCGTGGTGGAAGATCAACATCACCGACGTCGACAGCACCGGCCTGCCGGATACTCCGCTGCTCGGGTCGAAACTGACCCTGACCGCGACCGTGTACCTGGCCGGGCTGGCGCCCGACGAGGTGACAGTGCAGGCGGTGCTGGGCAGGGTCGACACCGGCGACGTGCTGCTGGATCCCGTCACCGTCGAGATGTCACACACCGGCACTGCCGATGGCGGCAGGGAGATCTTCTCGACGACAGCGCCGCTGCCGATGGCGGGAGCGCTCGGATACACGGTGCGAGTGTTGCCCCACAATCCGCTGTTGGCTGCCGCCAACGAACTCGGTCTGGTCACCCTCGCCGGATAAGCAGGCATGCCGCGTCAGGCTGAAATGCCGTCCGGCGCGCTGCGCAGCCGCTCCAGCGCTCCCCGGACCTGCGCGGCGTTGGTGGTCTGCCAGAACGGCGGCAGCGAGGCGCGCAGATAGCGCCCGTAGCCGGCGGTGACCATCCGGGAGTCGAGCACCGCAACCACCCCACGATCGCTGACGCGGCGCAGCAGCCGGCCCGACCCCTGCGCCAGCAACAGCGCCGCGTGGCTGGCGGCGACGGCCATGAAACCATTCCCTCCGCGAGCGGCCACCGCGCGCTGGCGGGCGCCCAGCAGTGGATCGTCCGGGCGGGGAAATGGGATGCGATCGATCAGCACCAACGACAGCGACGGTCCCGGCACGTCGACGCCCTGCCACAGCGACAGCGTGCCGAACAGCGAGGTCTCCGGGTCCTCGGTGAATTGCTCCACCAGCGCGGAGGTGCTGTCGTCGCCCTGACACAACACCGGCGTGGACAACCGCTCCTGCATGGCATCGGCGGCGGCCCGGGCGGCCCGCATCGACGAGAACAACCCCAGGGTGCGTCCACCTGCAGCGGTGATGAGCTCGGCGATTTCGCACAGCTGCTCCGCCGAGCCGGTGCCATCGCGGCCCGGTGGCGGCAGATGGGCGGCGACGTAGAGGATTCCTGCCTTGGCGTGCTCGAAAGGCGATCCGACGTCCAGGCCACGCCACCTCAGATCGTCTCCGGTCTCCGATCCGGTCAGGCCCCACGCGGTGGCCATCGCGTCGAAAGACCCGCCGACCGTCAGCGTTGCGGATGTCAACACGGTCGTCGAACGGGTGAAGACTTGGTTGCGCAGCAGGCCCGCTACCGACAGCGGGGCCACCCGCAGCACGGCGCGCGCCGAACCCCGGTTGTCTTCGTGATCCAGCCAAACCACGTCAGTGCGATCTGGAATCGCGGGGACGAACGACGTCAGGATTCGCGACGCCGTGTCGGATATCTCGGTCAGCGCCGCAGCCGCTTCGGCCCGCGCGGATGCCGCCTTCGCGTCGCTGGTCGACTCGATTGCCGAGCGCGCCGCGCTGGCCGCATCGCGCAGTGCGGTCAGGTATGTTGCCATCTCTTCGCTGAGATGATCGACGCGGCCCGCGGTCGCGTCATGGATCGCTGCGGCGAAAGTGGCCGATGTGGCCTCCAGTCGCTCGGTCAGTTCGTCGTCCACCAATCGGGAGATCCGTCGTGCGGCGACTCCCAGAGCAGCCGACGTCAGCTCCCCGGTGGCCACCGACGTCACCCGGTCTGTCAACTCGTGTGCTTCGTCGACAACCAGTAGCGCGTGTTCTGGCAACACAGCCGATTCGGCAACGGCATCGATGGCCAGCAGGGCGTGGTTGGTGACGACGACATCGGCAGCCCCGGCAAGGCCACGCGCCCGTTCGGAAAAGCACTCGGAGCCAAACGGACAGCGGGCCACGCCGAGGCATTCCCGCGCGGAGACGCTGACCTGGGACCAAGATCGCTCCGGCACACCGGGCTTGAGATCGTCGCGGTCACCGGAATCGGTCGTCGATGCCCAGGCGGTGAGCCGTTGCACGTCACGGCCCAGTGCGCTGGCCGCCATCGGATTGAAGAGTTCTTCTTGGGCCCGTTCGTCGTCGGCGTCGGGCGAACCGGCCGTTCCCTGAGGGTCGCCGTGGATCTTGTTCAGGCACAAGTAGTTCCGCCGCCCCTTGAGCAATGCGAACTGCGGGCGGCGGGGTAGCGCATCGGCGAGCGAGTCGGCCAGCCAGGGCAGATCACGCTCGACGAGTTGACGCTGCAAGGCGATCGTTGCCGTCGACACCACGACCGGTGCGTCGTCGCTGACCGCACGGACGATCGCGGGGATCAGATATGCCAACGACTTGCCGGTGCCGGTGCCGGCCTGCACGACGAGGTGCTCACCGGTTTCGAAGGCCTGCGCGACCGCGTCGGCCATCCCCTGCTGGCCACGGCGTTCGCCGCCGCCGAGCGCGGCCACCGCGATGGCCAGCAGCTCGGGGACGGATACGGACACGTCTGACGTGGCTACTCCTTGATTGATTGGTATGTCGACGGTATCGGAGCTAATTGTTCAGACGCGGATATATACCGTCGGGATCGCCGGGTCGCCGTGCGCCAATTTCAGTCCCTCCCACGGCAGGCTGTGCAGCCCGGACGCGACCAGCGCCCGCGCTGCGGCCAGGGCGCGCACACCTGTGTCAGCCACGATCTGCCCACCGCGGACTAACGGGGTGGTCAGCGCTCGGAACGGTTCGGTGGTGGCGGGCGGTTGGCCCGCCGGATACACCACCTCCTCGGTGATCGTGCCGGTCGGGCGGGAGCGCCGCAGCGCCTCTTTATGGCCGCCGTGCGATTCCTTGTGGCTGCTGCGCTTCTGCACCGGCATGCCCTCCACTTCGACCAACTTGTAGACCATGTCCGCGGTCGGGGCACCCGAGCCGGTCACCAGGGACGTGCCGACGCCGTAACTGTCCACCGGCTCGGACCGCAAGCCGGCGATCGAGAACTCGTCAAGATCTCCGGAGACCACGATGCGGGTCCCAGTGGCACCTAACTGATCGAGCTGCTCGCGCACCTGGCGGGTCAGCACCCCCAGCTCGCCGGAGTCGATGCGAACCGCGCCGAGCGTGGCACCGGCCGCGGCCACGGCATTGGCCACGCCGGTCGTCACGTCGTAGGTATCCACCAGCAGCGTGGTTTCGACGCCCAGCGCATCGACCTGGGCGCGAAACGCGGCCAGTTCAGCCGCTTCAGGGGGTCTGTCCTCGCGAGTGTGCAGCATGGTGAAAGCGTGTGCAGCGGTGCCCTCGGTGGGTATTCCGTATCGTCGCTGGGCCTCCAGGTTGGATGATGCGGCGAAGCCGGCGATATAGGCCGCCCTCGCCGCCGCGACCGCAGCGCGCTCGTGGGTTCGTCGTGATCCCATCTCGATCAGCGGGCGCTCCCCGGCGGCCCTGACCATGCGGGCCGCCGCTGACGCGATCGCGGTGTCGTGGTTGAAGATCGACAGCACCAGCGTTTCGAGCACCACGCATTCGGCGAAACTGCCGCTCACCGACAGCACAGGTGACCCGGGAAAGTACAGCTCACCTTCGGCGTAACCGTCGATATCGCCGCCGAATCGGAAATCGCGCAGGTAGCCCAACGTGTCCGGGTCGAGGAATTGCGCCAGCAACTGGCCTGCCTGGTCGTCGAACCTGAACTGCGGCAAGGTTTCCAGTAGCCGTCCGGTTCCGGCGACCACCCCGTAACGGCGACCTTCGGGGAGTCGGCGCGCGAACACTTCGAACGTGGTCCGGCGATCGGCGGTGCCGTCGCGCAGCGCGGCTGCCAGCATGGTCAACTCGTACTTGTCAGTCAGCAGCCCAGCCAGAACCGGGTCGTTCATCCCGCAACGGTAACGGCCGGCGTCGGGCGCGTTGAGTCTCGGTATCGTAGGGATCATGGTTGTTGCCACAACGCCCACTAAGCCGGGCACTACCGGGCAACGAGAGTCCGCTCCGGTAGAGGTCACGGCCAGTCCATGGGTCACCATCGTGTGGGATGACCCCGTCAACCTGATGACCTACGTGACGTATGTGTTCCAGAAGTTGTTCGGCTACAGCGAGCCACACGCCACCAAGTTGATGATGCAAGTCCACAACGAGGGTAAGGCCGTGGTGTCGGCGGGCAGCCGGGAGACCATGGAAGTCGACGTGTCCAAGCTGCATGCCGCCGGTTTGTGGGCAACGCTGCAGCAGGACCGGTGAGATTCGAGGCAGCCAGGATTCCTGTGCGCAAGTGGAAGCGCGTCGAGACCGCCAACGGTCCCCGGTTTCGGTCCTCCCTGGCCGTGCATGAGGCGGCCCTGCTCACAAACCTCGTCAGCGCGATGATGGGCTTGCTCGACGAACGTGAGTCTTCCTCGCCGCCAGATGAACTCGAGGAGATCACCGGCATTAAACCCGGGAATTCCCAGCCCCCGGCGGACCCGACGCTTCGTCGGCTGCTGCCGGACTTCTTCAGGCAGGACGATTACTCGGACGCCGGTACTCCCGATAGCCTCAACGCCGCACTGCGCAGTCTGCACGAGCCGGAGATCATCAACGCTAAACGTGTTGCTGCACAACAGTTGTTGGACACAGTTCCAGAAAACGGAGGCCGGTTCGAGCTGACCGAGGAAGGCGCCAACGCGTGGATCACGGCCGTCAACGACATTCGGCTCACCTTGGGAGTCATGCTCGAGATCGGGCCACAGGGCCCGGAGCGCTTGCCGGCTGACCATCCGCTGGCCGTGCACTACGACGTCTACCAGTGGCTGACCGTCTTGCAGGAATACCTGGTGCTGGTGCTGATGGAGCCCAGACGATCTTGATGGAGGCCGGATGAACTTCATCACCGACGTCGGGGGCATCCACGTCGGGCACTACCAGAGACTGGACCCCGACGCGTCCCTCGGCGCGGGTTGGGCCTGCGGGGTCACTGTCGTGCTGACACCGCCCGGGACCGTCGGCGCGGTCGACTGCCGGGGCGGCGCGCCCGGCACCCGCGAGACCGATCTGCTGGACCCGGCCAACAGCGTGCGCCATGTCGATGCGGTGTTGTTGGCCGGCGGCAGCGCCTATGGTCTGGCAGCCGCCGACGGCATCATGCGCTGGCTGGAGGAACACGAACGCGGCGTGGCGATGACTGGCGGTTTGGTGCCTATCGTGCCGGGTGCGGTGATTTTCGATTTGCCGGTCGGTGGTTGGGACTGCCGCCCTACGGCTGAATTCGGTTACGCCGCCGCGAGCGCCGCCGCCGCGGGTGAAGGCGCGGCGATGCGGGTCGGGACGGTGGGCGCCGGGGTGGGGGCGCGGGCCGGTGTACTCAAGGGTGGCATCGGAACGGCGTCGACGACATTGCCGTCCGGCGTGACCGTGGGAGCGCTCGTCGCGGTCAACTGCGCGGGCGACGTCGTCGACCGGGCCACCGGCCTGCCATGGATGGCGGACTTGATCAAAGAGTTCGCGCTCACCCCGCCACCGGCCGACCAGATCGACGCACTCGCGCAGTTGCCGTCCGGCCTGGAACTGCTGAACACCACCATTGCGGTGGTAGCGACCGATGCCGCGCTGAGCCCGGCGGCGTGCCGGCGCGTCGCGATCGCCGCCCACGACGGGCTGGCCCGCACCATCCGGCCGGCGCACACGCCGCTGGACGGCGACACAGTGTTCGCTCTGGCCACCGGGGCCATTGAGGTGGCACCGCCGGTGGACGCGCCAGCCGCACTGTCACCGGAGACGGCACTGACCACCGACGTCGGCGCGGCCGCGGCCGATTGTCTGGCGCGTGCGGTGCTGGTCGGTGTCCTGGCCGCTGAGTCAGTAGCCGAAATACCCACCTACCGCGGCATGTTGCCCGGAGCATTCGCACCCTAGGCAGTCGGAGAGGAAGCGATGACATGCTCGTGATGCCGCTCCGGTGGAGGCGATGGTCGCTCATGCGCGCCGCGACCACCCCGGTGCCTGCGCCGGTACCCTGGATGATGCCGAGGACGCTCTAGAAGGGCAGCTATGGGCATGACCGCGTCGGAACGATGCAGAGCGAAGCGATGATGGTGGGAGCACCTATCGCTTGCGGGGGAGAGCGGCGCTCATGACCCAGCCGGCCGGAAATCCGAGCACCCGCGCTACTGGGGCGCAACAGCGCCCCCGGTGGATGGTGGGCGGGGCGACGATCCTCACCTTCGCGGCGCTGCTGTACCTCATCGAGCTGATCGACCAGCTGACGGGGCACAGCCTGGACGCCAACGGCATCAGGCCGCTGGAAACCGACGGCCTGTGGGGAATCATCTTCGCGCCGGTTCTGCACGCCAACTGGCAGCACCTGGGCGCGAACACCATCCCGCTGCTGGTGCTGGGATTTCTGATGACGCTGGCTGGGTTGTCCCGGTTCGTCTGGGCCACCGCGATCGTGTGGATCCTGGGCGGCTTCGGCACCTGGCTGATCGGCAACTGGGGCAGCGACTGCGGGCCGACCGACCACATCGGGGCCTCCGGCCTGATCTTCGGCTGGCTGGCCTTCCTGCTGGTGTTCGGGGTATTCGTGCGCAGGTTTTGGGACGTCATCATCGGGCTGGTGGTGTTGTTCGTCTACGGCGGCGTGTTGCTGGGCGCCATGCCGGTGCTCGGCCGGTGCGGCGGCGTTTCGTGGCAGGGCCACTTGTGTGGTGCGATTGCCGGCGTCATAGCCGCCTATCTGTTGTCGGCTCCCGAACGCAAGGCCCGTGCACTGAAAAAAGCCGGCACCGGTTCGCCGCACCTGAAGACATGAGCTCGCCACTGGCGCCCGTCGGGGTCTTCGACTCCGGCGTCGGG
This sequence comes from Mycobacterium sp., assembly GCA_049522835.1. Lineage (GTDB taxonomy): Bacteria > Actinomycetota > Actinomycetes > Mycobacteriales > Mycobacteriaceae > Mycobacterium. Next base: position 648 of record JBEKNM010000207.1, on the reverse strand, counting down.
GGACTGACGGTCGCCCGCGCGATCATCGACCAACTTCCCGACGAGGACATGATCTACGTCGGCGATACCGGAAACGGCCCCTACGGTCCGCTCACCATCCCCGAGATTCGCGCGCACGCGCTGGCGATCGGCGACGACCTGGTCGACCGCGGCGTCAAGGCGCTGGTGATCGCGTGCAACTCCGCATCAGCGGCGTGCCTGCGCGATGCGCGTGAGCGCTACGACGTGCCCGTGATCGAGGTGATCCTGCCGGCGGTGCGTCGTGCGGTCAGCACCACACGCAACGGCCGCATCGGGGTCATCGGCACGCGCGCGACCATCACCTCGCACGCCTACCAGGACGCGTTCGCCGCGGCTCGCGATACCGAGATCACTGCGGTGGCCTGCCCTCGGTTCGTCGATTTCGTCGAGCGTGGCGTGACCAGCGGCCGTCAGGTGCTCGGACTGGCTGAGGGCTATCTGGAGCCGCTGCAGCGCGCCGAGGTCGACACGCTGGTACTTGGGTGCACGCACTATCCGCTGCTGTCCGGACTGATCCAACTGGCAATGGGCGAGAACGTCACGCTGGTATCCAGCGCCGAGGAAACCGCTAAGGAAGTGCTCCGGGTACTCACCGAGCGTGACCTGTTGCGCCCGCATGACGCGCCG
>JBEKNM010000206.1:0-7567 GCA_049522835.1 Mycobacterium sp. | reverse complement strand
CGGCCACCACATCACCTTCGCTCGATCAACGCACTTGGCATCGATCGAACACGCACTACCGCAACAGCTTTCAAATCCAAAAGGCACTGAACTGCGACGATGCCAAAGTTAACGGCATTGGATCAGGAGGGGAGGTAGTCCGGTGAGGTCGGCGTAGATCGGGCTGACGGAACCATCGGATGCGTCCGTGCCGCGGAGGTAGTCCTCGGCTCGCAGACGCAGAGCCCGGACGGTGAGTGCCGGGTCCAGGTCGGCTCTGGTGGTCGCACTCTGCCCGGTGACCGTTAGATCCACCCAGGGGGACATGAGGACCGCCGCCGACGGTTGGGGGAGTCCGGCGCGCGACGCGCCAATCAGGGTGGTGACCGCCAGGTTGGCACCCGCAGATTCTCCCGCGACCGCGATTCGGGCGGCATCCTGACCGCCGTCGAGCAACGCCCGGTACGCCGACATGGCGTCGAGCGACGCCGCAGGATGGGGATCTTCCGGGGCCAGGCGATAGTCCACGGTGATGACCCGCATATGGGCCTTGCGGGCGAGGTCGGCGGCGAGGCCCACCGAGGCCGAGGCCGATCCGATGGCGAAGGCGCCACCATGGAAGTACAAAATGACTCCTTCGATGGTGAGCCCGGCGATCTCAAGGCTGATCACCGGGACGCCCCCTAGGTGCCCCGGAGTCGTGACGACGTCATCAGGGATCGGAACGGCGGTGACCATCTGCTCGAACAGTGGCCGTTGATCGAGCGGATGTCCGCCCAGGTCGAGTGGCGAGGCGCGAACTGCACTGTCGATGGCTTCGCGTTGCAGTTGGGTCATGGGGGCTCTCTCTCCCGAGTTCGTCCGGCCCTCGTGAACCGGTCTATGTTAGATTAGCACTAATATAATTAGCGGTGATGCACATGGAGGTGGAAGGCTTCGGCATGGACCTGCGCCAGGTGTACGACGATCTGATCCGGCTCGAGACCGATCTTTGGAACGGAGTCGATGCCAGGTTGCAGCGCGAGTGCGCCGTCTCCCTGGCCGTCTTCAACGCCCTCCTGATCATCCAGGCCACACCGCAGTGCCGCGTCTGGGACCTTGCCCGGGCGGTATCGATCACCGTCGGCGGAGCCAGTCAGGCGGTGGACCGGCTGGAGGCACGCGGCCTGTCGGTCCGTCGACCCAATCCGGCCGACCGCCGATCGTCGATCGTCGAACTCACGCCCTCCGGCAGCGACTTGCTGGAGAAAGCAGGAGCACTTTTCGACGAGGAGCTCCAGACCTGGTTCAGCGGCGACGTGCTCACCGAGAACGAGCTCGTCGGGTTCGCCGAGGCATTGCGCAGGCTTCGGGCGGCGGCCAACCTGCGCCGAGCCGACGAAGACCAGTGAGGCGCGGCTCGTGAGTTCGAATCCTCTCCTCCGCCTCGACCGTTACCGACCTCCGCCGCAAGATCGGCCGTCAACGCAACAAAGGCGAGAGCCTCCAGACCGAACAAGCCCTCTGCTTGACGTAGTCACCAACGCCGTCGTGCACCGGCCGCAGCCGGGCCGCGTAGCAGATCAGCCCAGCGCCCGGGCGCTCAGATATAGACAGATCGCCGCGGCGGCGGCCACGTTCAGGCTCTCCGCGCCGCCGGACATCGGAATGCGCACCCGGTGATCTGCCTGGCCGGCGATCTCGGCTGACAGACCGTGTGATTCGGGCCCGAACAGCCAGGCCGTCGGCTTGCCGAGCAGCTGCTCGGCCTCGTCCAGTGCCTTCTCGCCGTCGACCATGCTGGCCAGCACCTGCAGCCCGGCGCCGCGCAACCCGGTGAGGCCGGCGTGCACGTCGGGCGCACTCATGACCGGAATCGAGAAGATGCTGCCGGCCGAAGCGCGCAAACATTTGCCGTTGTAGGGGTCGACGCTGTGCCCGGCGAGGATCACGGACGCGGCGCCCATGGCGTCGGCGATTCGGATTATCGTGCCTGCATTGCCTGGCTCGCTGATCTCGACGGCGACCGCAATCAGCCGAGGCGAGCCGGCCAGCACATCCTCTAACCGCGTTGCGGGAATATCGCACACCGCCACCAACCCCGCCGGAGTAACCGTGTCGGAGAGTGCTTTTGCGGCACGCTCGCTCACCAGGTGGACCGGAAACTCCTGCCCCGCAGCTAAGGAAGCCAGCAACGAGGCGTGCCGCTGCGCCGCTGGTTCGGTGACAAAGACCTCCCGGACCAGCCCGCGCGCCGACGCGGCCGCGACGAGGTTAGGGCCTTCGGCGAGGAAGCGTCCCGCGCGCCGACGGGAGACGTGACGATGCAATTTGACCGCAGCGGCCACCCTGGCCGAGCGTTCGGTGAGCATCGAGAACCCGGGCTAAGCAGCCTCCCCCGAGGGTGCGTTGACATCCTCGGGCAGCGCCGCCCGGGCGACGTCAACGAGCGCGGTGAACGCCGCGGGATCGCTGATCGCGATATCGGCGAGGTTCTTGCGGTCCACCTCGACGCCCGCAGCCTTCAGGCCCTGGATCAGCCGGTTGTAGGTGATGTCATTGGCGCGCGCCGCCGCGTTTATCCGCGAGATCCACAGTTTGCGGAACTCGCCCTTACGCGCACGGCGGTCACGGTAGGCATAGCCCAGTGAATGCAGCTGCTGCTCTTTGGCTTTGCGGTAGAGCCGGGAGCGCTGGCCGCGATAGCCTTTCGAGGCCTTGAGGATGCTGCGCCTCTTCTTGTGGGCGTTGACTGCCCGCTTTACGCGTGCCATGGATGTTCCTACTCTCGTTCAAACGTAAAAGGTCAGACGGCCGGGGGCCGGCTCGTTGTAGATGGGTCGTCCGGCGGTTCAGCCGTTCAGCAGCGAATTGACACGTTTTGTGTCGTTGGCTGAAACGGTCGTGCGGCCGTCCAGTCGCCGGGTGCGTTTGCTCGCTTTGTGCTCGAGAAGATGCCGGCGACCGGCTTTCTGGCGGACGATCTTCCCGGTACCGGTACGCCGGAACCGCTTCGACGCCCCACTATGGGTCTTGGCCTTGGGCATGTTTCCTCAGTTCTAGGGTTCTCAGGTTCTCGCTGATAGGTCAGTTGGGCGAAGGGCTGGTGTCGTCGGCTGCATCGGCCTCTGGTGCCGACTCGGCCCTCGGGTCTTCCGGATGCTGCGCCCTGGCGCGAGTCTTCGCGCCGCGATGCGGTGCCAGCACCATCGTCATGTTGCGTCCGTCCTGCTTGGCGGATGTTTCGACGAAGCCGTAGTCGGCGACGTCCGCGCCCAGCCGCTGTAGCAATCGATAACCCAGCTCGGGCCGCGACTGCTCACGTCCGCGAAACATGATGGTGACCTTCACCTTCGATCCCGCCTCCAGGAAGCGGACCACGTGGCCCTTCTTGGTCTCGTAATCGTGATCGTCGATCTTGGGTCGCAGCTTTTGCTCTTTGACGACGGTCTGCTGTTGGTTCCGGCGAGATTCGCGCGCCTTCTGTGCCGCCTCGTATTTGTACTTGCCGTAGTCCATGATTTTGCAGACCGGCGGTCTGGCGTTCGGGGCAACTTCGACAAGGTCGAGATCGGCGTCCGCGGCGACGCGAAGTGCGTCTTCGATGCGCACAATGCCTACCTGCTCCCCCCCTGGGCCAATCAATCGGACTTCAGGTACGCGGATGCGCTCGTTGACGCGGGTCTCAGTGCTGATGGGGCCTCCATTGTTGGGCTTGTGGGTCCGTCTGGGTCATCTGGGTTTCTGTCCAGCCCAGTCGACGGCCAGCGCCCGGGTCTGTCCGGAGTCAGCAATGGAAACACCACACCATCAGCAAAAAGGCCCTGCAAAAGCAGGGCCCAATGCCGACCGATCGCGGCATGAGCCGCCCGCGCAACGCGCTGAACAGGCATTACATGAATGCCTGTGACCGGACCGCTGAGCCTTGAAGTATCCGTGGCCAGCGGTGGGAGTGGGACTCCACTTAACTGTCCCTAGCGTTCGCCGGGATGGTCGCAAAAGTAAGTTTAGCAGCCATGAACCTAAATCCGGCATCGCCGACAGCCACGCTTCGCCTGACATGGATGACAGGTCTGGCGACATCACTAACTAGTCTTGGCGACTCTTGGCGCTTCGCCAGGCATTTCACGGGTTGAGGGAATATCCTCGCGGTCTGTGATAGTCGCATTGCCTCGTTCGGGGAGCCGGCCGAACTCCCGGTATCGCTGGGTACCGGCGACGGCCGGCTGGATCGTCGGCGTCATCGCCACATTGTCACTGTTGGCCAGCGTATCGCCGCTGATCCGGTGGCTCATCAAGGTGCCCCGGGAATTCATCAACGTCTATCTGTTCAACTTCCCTGACACCAGCATCGCGTGGTCGTTTGTGCTGGCATTGCTCGCCGCGGCCCTGACTGCCCGAAAGCGTATTGCCTGGCTGCTGTTGCTCGGCAACATGATCCTGGCCGCGGTGTTGAATGCCGCCGACATCGCCGCAGGCGGCAACACCCCAGCCGAGAACTTCGGCGAGAACCTCGGGTTCGCTGTGCACATCGTGGCGATCGTTCTTCTGGTTTTGAGCTATCGGGAGTTCTGGGCCAAGGTCCGCAGGGGCGCGCTGTTAAAAGCCGCCGGGGTGCTGGTTGCCGGGGGCGTGGTCGGAATCCTGATCTCCTGGGGTCTGGTCGAGCTGTTCCCTGGATCGCTTGCGCGGCAGGACCGCTTACCGTACGTGGCCAACCGGGTGATTGGATTCGCCCTGGCGGACCCCGACCTGTTTACCGGCAGACCGCAAGTTTTACTCAACGCAATTTTCGGCTTATTCGGCGCGCTCGCCTTGATTGCCGCGACGATCGTGCTGTTCCAGTCCCAGCGCGCCGACAACGCGCTGACCGGCGAGGATGAGTCCGCCATCCGCGGGCTGGTCGAGCTGTACGGCATGAACGACTCGCTGGCCTACTTTGCCACTCGTCGCGACAAGTCAGTGGTATTCGCACACAGTGGCCGCGCCGCCGTCACCTATCGAGTAGAGGTCGGCGTCTGTCTGGCCAGCGGTGACCCGGTAGGCGAGCCGAGGGCATGGCCCCAGGCCATCGATGCCTGGCTGGGCATGTGCCAGACCTACGGCTGGGCGCCCGGTGTCATGGGCGCCAGCTCGCAAGGGGCCCAGGCGTATCGCGAAGCCGGCCTCAACGCGCTGGAGCTCGGTGATGAGGCAATCCTGCGCACCGCCGATTTCAAGCTGTCCGGCCCGGACATGCGCGGGGTACGCCAGGCGGTGACGCGGGCGCGCAGAGCAGGGCTGACGGTGCGCATCCACCGGCACCGCGACATCTCCGCCGACGACATGGCGGACACCATCGCACGCGCCGACGCCTGGCGCGACACCGACTCCGAGCGTGGCTTTTCGATGGCGCTGGGCCGCCTCGGCGATCCGGCTGACGGCGACTGTCTGCTGGTCGAAGCGGTCGACCGCGACGACCACGTCGTTGCGATGCTGTCGTTGGTCCCCTGGGGAACCACCGGCGTCTCCCTGGACTTGATGCGTCGTTCTCCGCAGTCTCCCAACGGCACCATCGAACTCATGGTCAGTGACCTCGCCCTGAACGCTGAAACCCTTGGTATCATACGTATTTCACTGAACTTTGCGATGTTCCGGTCCGCATTCGAGCAGGGTGCCCAACTCGGTGCCGGCCCGGTGGCACGGTTGTGGCGAGGTCTGCTGCTGTTCTTCTCGCGGTGGTGGCAGTTGGAGACGTTGTACCGCTCGAACATGAAATACCAACCCGAGTGGTTACCGCGGTACGCCTGCTACGAGGACGCCCGATTGATTCCCCGGGTGGGGGTCGCCTCGGCCATGGCCGAGGGTTTCCTCGTGTTGCCGTTCAGCCGGCGCGACAAGGTGCACACCGGTCATCACCCGGCTGTGCCAGAGCGCTTGGCGGAATCCGGGCTGCTGCATCCCGACGGGTCGGCGCCCGACGTAAGCGGGCTGAGACAGGGCGGCGCTGCCAGTGAAGACGAAGCGAGGTCCCGTCTGCCCGAACAAGTACGGGTGCGCCTGACCAAGCTGAAGACGCTGCAGCGCAGCGGCATTGACGCCTATCCCGTGGGATCCCCGCCCACTCACACCATCGCGCAGGCGCTGGACGCAGACGACCAGGACACCGTCTCGGTCTCCGGACGCATACTGCGAATACGTGACTACGGCGGCGTGCTGTTTGCCCACTTGCGTGACTGGTCCGGCGAAATGCAAGTGCTGCTCGACAATTCATGCGTGAAGCATGGCTGCACAGCGGATTTCACCGCGGCCATCGACCTCGGTGACCTGGTCGAGATGACCGGGCAGATGGGCTTCAGCAAGAACGGAACCCGCTCGTTGATCGTGCGCGACTGGCGGATGATCGGTAAGTGCCTGCGGCCGTTGCCGAACAAGTGGAACGGGTTGACCGACCCGGAGGCACGGGTGCGGACTCGCTATGTCGACCTGGCGGTCAACGCTGAGTCGCGGGGTCTGCTCACGGCGCGCAGCAGCGTATTGCGCTCCATCCGGGAGACGTTGTTCGCCAAGGGATTCATCGAAGTCGAAACCCCGATCCTGCAACAGGTCCACGGCGGAGCCACCGCCCGGCCGTTCGTCACCCACATCAATACCTACGACATGAACCTGTTCTTGCGCATTGCGCCGGAGCTTTACCTGAAGCGATTGTGCGTCGGCGGCGTGGAGCGGGTGTTCGAACTGGGCCGGGCCTTCCGCAACGAGGGCGTGGATTTCAGCCACAATCCGGAGTTCACCTTGCTGGAGGCCTACCAAGCGCACGCGGACTACCGGATGTGGATCGACGGCTGCCGGGAGCTCATTCAGAATGCCGCCGAAGCCGCGAACGGTGAGCAGCACGTGCTGCGGCCCCGTAGCGACGGCAATATTGCGGGGGCCGACCGCGGTCTCGTACCGGTGGACATCTCCGGCACCTGGCCGGTGAAGACGGTGTACGACGCGGTATCCGAAGCGCTCGGAGAACACATCAATCCCGACACTTCCCTGGCCGTTCTTCGCAAGCTGTCCGACGCCGTTCACATTCCGTATCGGGCACATTGGGATGCCGGCGCGGTGGTGCTGGAGCTCTATGAGCAGCTTGTTGAGGAACGGACCGAGCAACCGACGTTCTACATCGACTTTCCGACATCGGTGTCGCCGTTGACCCGACCGCACCGGAGCAAGCCTGGCGTCGCCGAGCGGTGGGACTTGGTGGCGTGGGGTGTCGAGCTGGGCACCGCCTACAGCGAACTCACCGACCCGGTGGAGCAGCGGCGCCGGCTGCAGGAGCAGTCGCTATTGGCAGCCGGCGGTGACCCCGAAGCGATGGAGCTCGACGAAGACTTCCTCCAAGCCATGGAGTACGCGATGCCGCCTACCGGCGGGCTCGGGATGGGCGTCGACCGCCTCGTCATGCTGATCACGGGCCGCAGTATCCGCGAGACACTGCCATTCCCACTGGCCAAACCCCACTAGTGTCCTGAGTCATTAATTCTGGTGCAGTAGTTGCCGATGCTGGCCAGGATTTGGTCGGCGGTTTTGGTCCACACGTAGGGCCGAGGGTTGTCGTTCCAGGTGTCGATCCAGGCCCGGA
>JBEKNM010000205.1:0-10032 GCA_049522835.1 Mycobacterium sp. | reverse complement strand
CCACCGACATACCCCCGAGATCGCCCAGGGGTTGCGGGCTGTCACCGACCGCGATGTCACCGTGTCGTTCACCCCGGTGCTAATCCCGACCTCCCGCGGCATCCTGGCCACCTGCACTGCGCGCACCCGGGCGCCGCTGTCGCAGCTGCGGGCGGCATATGAAAAGACTTACGATGCAGAGCCGTTCATCTACCTGATGCCCGAAGGACAGCTGCCCCGCACCGGCTCGGTCATCGGCAGCAACGCGGCGCAGGTCGCCGTCGCGGTAGACGAGGCCGCCGAGACGTTCGTCGCGATCGCGGCGATCGACAACCTGGTCAAGGGCACGGGCGGCGCCGCTGTGCAGTCTATGAACCTGGCGCTGGGTTGGCCCGAGACAGAAGGCCTTTCAGTTGTCGGCGTGGCGCCGTGACCCGCGCCGACGACGATGATGCCGGCACAGCCGGGATGGTGGGGGTACCTCCCGCTTGCGGGGGAGAGTGGCGCAAATGACCGATGTGGCCGAGCCGACGCGGCTGGTGCGCGCGCAGGGCGTCACCGCGCCCGCCGGCTTTCGGGCCGCCGGGATCGCAGCCGGAATCAAGAAATCGGGGGCCCGCGACCTCGCGCTGGTCTTCAACGAAGGCCCCGACTACGCGGCCGCAGGTGTCCTGACCCGCAACCAGGTCAAGGCAGCGCCGGTGCTGTGGACGCAGCAGGTGCTGGCCACCGGTCAGCTGCGCGCGGTGATCCTCAACTCCGGCGGGGCCAACGCCTGCACCGGACCCCCCGGCTTCCAGGACACCCACGCCACCGCGGAGGCGGTCGCCGCCGCGTTGTCGGACTGGGGAACCGAGACCGGGGCCATCGAGGTCGCCGTCTGCTCCACCGGGCTGATCGGCGACCGGTTGCCGATGGACAAGGTGCTGGCCGGTGTACGTGAAATCGTCCAAGAGATGGCCGGCGGGCTGACCGGCGGCGAAGACGCCGCCCACGCGATCATGACCACCGACACGGTGCCTAAACAGGTTGCGCTGCACCATCAGAACCACTGGACGGTCGGCGGCATGGCCAAAGGCGCGGGCATGCTGGCGCCGTCACTGGCCACCATGCTGTGTGTGCTCACCACCGACGCGGTCGCCGACCCGACAGCACTCGACCAGGCGTTGCGCCGTGCCTCCGCCCGCACGTTCGACCGACTCGACATCGACGGCTGCTGTTCCACCAACGACACCGTGCTGCTACTGGCATCGGGTGCCAGCGGGATCGCCCCGCCGCAGGGCGATCTCGACGACGCCGTGCTGCGGGTCTGCGACGACCTGTGCGCACAGCTACAGGCTGACGCCGAGGGCGTTACCAAGCGCGTCACCGTGACAGTGAGCGGGGCCTGCTCCGAGGACGAAGCGCTGGCAGCCGCCCGGGCGATCGCCCGCGACAGCCTGGTCAAGACCGCGGTGTTCGGGTCGGACCCCAACTGGGGCCGGGTTCTCGCGGCCGTCGGCTTGGCGCCGGCAACTGTCGATCCTGATCGAATCGCCGTGTGGTTCAACGGGTCTGCCGTGTGCATCGGCGGATTCGGGGCTCCGGGCGCGCGCGACGTGGATCTCTCGGCGACCGACATCGACATCACCGTCGACCTCGGCCTCGGCGACGGTCGGGCCGCCATCCGGACCACCGATTTGTCGCACGCCTACGTCGAAGAGAATTCGGCCTACAGCTCATGACCATGAACGTTGAAACGTTACCCACCCAGGTCAAGGCGCAAGTGCTGGCCGAAGCCCTACCCTGGCTCAAGCAGCTGCACGGCAAGGTGGTCGTCATCAAATACGGTGGCAATGCCATGACCGACGACACGCTACGGCGAGCGTTCGCCGCCGACATGGCGTTTCTGCGCAACTGCGGGATCCATCCCGTCGTAGTGCACGGTGGCGGACCGCAGATCACCGCCATGCTGCGCCGCCTCGGCATCGACAAAGGTGACTTCAAGGGCGGATTCCGGGTCACCACACCGGAAGTGCTCGACGTAGCGCGGATGGTGCTATTCGGGCAGGTGGGCCGCGAACTGGTCAATCTGATCAACGCGCACGGACCCTATGCCGTCGGCATCACCGGCGAGGATGCGCAACTGTTCACCGCCGTACGGCGCAGCGTCACCGTCGACGGCGTAGCCACCGACATCGGCCTGGTTGGAGACGTCGACCAGGTCAACACGGCGGCGGTGCTGGATCTAATTGCGGCGCACCGTATTCCGGTGGTGTCGACGCTCGCGCCGGATGCCGACGGTGTGGTGCACAACATCAACGCCGACACCGCCGCGGCGGCGTTGGCCGAAGCCCTGGGAGCCGAAAAGCTGTTAATGCTCACCGATGTAGAAGGCCTGTACACCAGCTGGCCAGACCGGGATTCGTTGGTCAGCGAAATCGACACCGCCACACTGGCGCAACTGCTACCCACGCTGGAAGCGGGGATGATCCCCAAAATTGAGGCCTGTCTCAGAGCAGTCGCGGGGGGTGTGCCCAGCGCACACGTCATCGACGGCAGGGTCAAACACTGCGTGCTGGTGGAGCTGTTCACCGACGAAGGCACCGGCACCAAGGTGGTATCCGCGTGACCCATACGGAGATGATGCGGCAGCGGTGGGAAGCCGTGATGATGAACAACTACGCCACGCCGCCGGTGGCTCTGGCCAGCGGTGACGGTGCCATGGTCACCGACGTGGACGGCAAGAGCTACCTGGACTTGCTCGGCGGCATCGCGGTCAACGTACTTGGCCATCGCCACCCGGCCGTCATCGAGGCCGTCACGCGCCAGATGGCGACGCTGGGCCACACGTCCAATCTGTATGCCACCGAACCCGGGATCGCGCTGGCCGAAGAGCTGGTCGCGCTGCTGGGTGCCGACACCCAAACCCGAGTGTTTTTCTGCAACTCCGGCACCGAGGCCAACGAGCTGGCGTTCAAGCTGTCCCGGCTCACCGGCCGCACGAAACTTGTCGCCGCACAGGAAGGTTTCCACGGCCGGACGATGGGCTCGCTGGCGTTGACCGGTCAGCCGACCAAGCAGGCGCCATTTCAGCCGCTGCCGGGCCACGTCACGCACGTGCCCTACGGCGACGTCGACGCGCTGACTGCCGCGGTCGGCGACGACACCGCCGCGGTATTCCTGGAACCGATCATGGGGGAGAGCGGTGTCGTCGTCCCACCCGAGGGCTACCTTGCCGCCGCCCGCGATATCACGGCGCGGCACGGCGCCTTGCTGGTGCTCGACGAAGTGCAGACGGCAATGGGCCGCACCGGCGCCTTTTTCGCGCACCAGCACGACGGCATCACCCCCGACGTGGTGACACTGGCCAAGGGTCTGGGCGGCGGACTGCCGATCGGGGCGTGCCTGGCCGTCGGACCTGCCGCCGAACTGTTGACACCCGGTCTGCACGGCAGCACCTTCGGCGGCAACCCGGTCTGCACCGCGGCGGCACTGGCCGTGCTGCGGGTGCTGGCGGCCGAAGACCTGGTCCGGCGTGCCGAATTGTTGGGCAAGTCGTTGCGCCACGGCATCGAATCGCTCGGCCACCCGCTGATCGACCACATGCGCGGCCGCGGATTGCTCTGCGGCATAGTGCTGGCCGCGCCGCGAGCCAAGGACACGGAAGCGGCCGCGCGCAGCGCCGGATTCCTGGTCAACGCCGCGGCGCCCGACGTCATCCGGTTGGCGCCGCCGCTGGTGATCACCGAAACCCAGATCGACAGCTTCATCGCCGCCCTGCCGGGGATCCTCGACGCAGCCGGGAGCCCGACATGACGCGCCAACGACGATGCAAGCGAGCGATGTGGGGGCACGCCCCCACAAGTGGGAGGTACCCCCACCCGCTTGCGGGGGAGAGGATTGGCGCACATGCCTAGACACTTCCTGCGCGACGACGATCTGTCACCACAGGAACAGACCGAGGTCCTCGAACTGGCAGCCGAACTGAAGAAGGATCCGTTCAGCCGCCGTCCCCTCGAAGGGCCACGCGGAGTCGCCGTCATCTTCGACAAGAACTCCACCCGCACCCGGTTCTCGTTCGAAGTAGGCATCGCCCAGCTCGGCGGGCACCCGGTGGTCGTCGACGCCCATGGCACCCAGATGGGCCGAGACGAGACGCTGCAGGACACCGCGAAAGTGTTATCCCGCTACGTCGATGCCATCGTCTGGCGGACCTTCGGCCAAGATCGGCTGACCGCCATGGCCTCCACCGCGAGCGTACCGGTGGTCAACGGGCTGTCCGACGAGTTCCATCCCTGCCAAGTGCTGGCCGACCTGCAGACCATTGTCGAACGCAAGGGATCGTTAAAAGGCCTGAGGCTGTCCTACTTTGGTGACGGCGCCAACAACATGGCCCACTCGCTGATGCTCGGCGGTGTCACCGCGGGCGCCCACGTCACCATCGCCGCCCCCGACGGCTTCGCGCCCCACCCCGCACTGGTGGCTGCGGCCCAGCAGCGCGCGGAAGCCACCGGCGGCTCAGTGACCGTGACCGCAGATGCCGACGCGGCCGCCGCGGGCGCAGACGTCTTGGCGACCGACACCTGGACGTCGATGGGGCAGGAGAATGACGGCCTGGACCGCGTCAAGCCGTTCCGGCCGTTCCAGGTCAACACGCGGCTGGCGGGGCTGGCCGACTCGGAAGCCCTCGTTCTGCACTGCCTTCCGGCCCACCGCGGGGACGAGATCACCGACGACGTGATGGACGGACCGGCCAGCGTCGTCTGGGACGAGGCCGAAAACCGGCTGCATGCCCAGAAGGCGCTGCTGGTGTGGCTGCTGGAGCGGTCACGATGACCAGCGGGAATGTCAAAGCTGTACGCGAAGTCAGCAACACCCGTGCCGGCCGCCAAGCCCGCATCGTGGCGCTCTTGTCGTCGGCATCGGTGCGCAGCCAAAGCGAGCTGGCGGTGCTGCTGGCCGACGAGGGCATCGAAGTCACCCAGGCCACGCTGTCGCGCGATCTCGAAGAGCTCGGGGCGGTCAAGCTGCGTGGCGCCGACGGCGGGGTCGGGGTCTACATCGTCCCCGAGGACGGCAGCCCGGTGCGCGGCGTATCCGGTGGCACCGCACGGTTGTCCCGGCTGCTGAGCGAGCTGCTGGTATCCACGGACTCCAGCGCAAACCTCGCGGTGCTGCGAACTCCGCCCGGCGGGGCTGACTATTTGGCCAGTGCGATCGATCGCGCGGCGCTACCGTACGTGGTCGGCACCATCGCCGGCGATGACACCGTCTTCGTCGTTGCCCGCGAGCCGATGACCGGGACCGAGTTGGCGACCACGCTGGAAAACCTCAAATAAGGAGATTGGTTCATGTCAGAACGCGTCATCCTGGCGTATTCCGGCGGTCTGGACACCTCGGTGGCCATCAGCTGGATAGGCAAGGAGACCGGCCGTGAGGTCGTTGCGGTGGCCATTGACCTCGGCCAGGGCGGCGAGGACATGGAAGTCGTACGCCAGCGGGCCTTGGACTGCGGCGCTGTGGAGGCAGTCGTCGTCGACGCCCGCGACGAGTTCGCCGAAGGCTACTGCCTGCCTACCGTGTTGAACAACGCGCTCTACATGGACCGCTATCCGCTGGTGTCGGCGATCAGCCGGCCGCTGATCGTCAAGCATCTGGTCGCGGCCGCCCGCGAGCACGGCGGCGGCATTGTCGCGCACGGGTGCACCGGAAAAGGCAACGACCAGGTCCGGTTTGAGGTCGGATTCGCCTCGCTGGCACCGGATCTCGAGGTGCTGGCCCCGGTGCGCGACTACGCATGGACACGAGAAAAGGCGATCGCGTTCGCCGAAGAAAACGCCATCCCGATCAACGTCACCAAACGTTCGCCGTTCTCGATCGACCAAAACGTGTGGGGCCGCGCAGTGGAGACCGGCTTCTTGGAACACCTGTGGAATGCGCCCACCAAAGACATCTACGACTACACCGAAGATCCCACCGTCAACTGGAATACACCCGATGAGGTGATCGTCGGGTTCGACCAAGGCGTGCCGGTATCAATCGATGGGAGCTCGACGTCCGTTTTGCAGGCCATCGAAGAACTCAACCGCCGCGCCGGCGCGCAGGGCGTAGGGCGCCTCGACGTCGTCGAGGACCGGCTGGTGGGTATCAAGAGCCGCGAGATCTACGAGGCGCCAGGGGCGATGGTGCTCATCACCGCGCACACCGAGCTCGAGCACGTCACGCTGGAGCGCGACCTGGGCCGGTTCAAACGCCAGACCGACCAGCGCTGGGCCGAGCTGGTTTATGACGGGCTGTGGTACTCGCCGTTGAAGGCCGCCCTGGAAGCCTTCGTCGCCAAGACTCAAGAGCACGTTTCCGGTGAAGTCCGAATGGTGTTGCACGGCGGCCACATTGCGGTGAACGGCCGGCGCAGTGCGGAGTCGCTCTACGACTTCAACCTGGCCACCTACGACGAGGGCGACAGCTTCGACCAGTCCGCCGCTAAGGGCTTCGTCTACGTGCACGGGTTGTCGTCGAAGCTCGCCGCCCGCCGGGACCTACGGTGACGGTTTCCCGCCGAGCAGACACAGAATCGCACTCTTACAGGCGTGTCGGTGCGATTCTGTGTCTGCTCGCGGAGAAAACGTGAGCACCAACCAGGGTTCGCTGTGGGGCGGGCGGTTCGCCGACGGCCCATCGGATGCGCTGGCCGCGCTGAGCAAGTCCACGCATTTCGACTGGGCGCTGGCTCCCTACGACATCACGGCGTCGCGGGCTCACACCATAGTTCTCTTCCGGGCCGGGCTGCTCACCGAACAGCAGCGCGACGGGCTGTTAGCCGGCCTGGACAGCCTGGCCGAGGACGTCGCCGACGGCAGCTTCGGCCCGCTGGTCAGCGACGAGGATGTGCACGCCGCGCTGGAACGCGGACTGATCGACCGGGTCGGCCCCGACCTAGGTGGCCGCTTAAGAGCCGGACGGTCCCGCAATGACCAGGTGGCCACGCTGTTCCGGATGTGGCTGCGCGACGCGGTGCGACGGGTCGCCAACGGTGTGATCGAGCTCGTGGGTGCGCTAGCTGCCCAGGCCGGCGCGCACCCGACGGCCATCATGCCTGGTAAGACCCATCTGCAATCCGCCCAGCCGATCCTGCTGGCACACCACCTGCTGGCGCACGCCCATCCGTTGCTGCGCGATGTAGACCGGATCGTCGACTTCGACAAGCGCACCGCGGTGTCCCCGTACGGCTCGGGAGCGCTGGCCGGCTCGTCGCTAGGCCTGGATCCGGACGCAATCGCCGCGGATCTGGGTTTCGCGAGCGCCGCCGAAAACTCCATCGACGCGACCGCCGCCCGGGACTTTGCTGCCGAGGCCGCGTTCGTCTTCGCCATGATCGCCGTCGACCTGTCCCGGCTCGCCGAAGACATCATCATCTGGAGCTCGACGGAATTCGGCTACGTCACTTTGCACGATTCGTGGTCCACCGGCAGCTCGATCATGCCGCAAAAGAAGAACCCAGACATTGCTGAGCTTCGACTCGGCGGCCCAGCTGGAGCTGCTGCTGCCGGCGATGGCAGGGCTGGTAGCCAGCCTGACGTTCAACGTCGAGCGGATGGCAGCCCTGGCCCCGGCCGGCTACACGCTGGCCACCGATATCGCAGAATGGCTTGTGCGCCAGGGTGTTCCGTTTCGGTCCGCGCACGAGGCCGCTGGTACCGCGGTGCGCGTCGCCGAGCAACGCGGAATCGGACTGGAGGAGCTGACCGACGACGAGCTTGCTGCTATCAGCCCCGAGCTGTCGCCGCAGGTTCGCGAGGTGCTGACGATCGAGGGGTCGGTGTCGTCGCGTGATGCCCGGGGTGGCACAGCGCCGGCCCGGGTCGCTGACCAGCTGAATGTGGTCCTGGCTAGCTGTGACGCGCTGCGGGGACGGCTGCGCTAGCAGATCGGGTGAGGCCGCTGTTCTTTGCCGGGCAGTTCAGAGCCGACTAAACTTTTGCTCTAAGCGATCCGGGTGAACCTTTCGCCCCGGACCCTCGTCACCAAAGGGTGGGACCAATGAGCGTCATCGCAGGTGTATCCGGCGCGTTGCCGCCATATCGCTATTCCCAGCGCGAGCTCACCGATTTTTTCGTCGGCATTCCGGATTTCGAGGGTTACGAAGACATCGTTCGGCAGCTGCATGCCAGCGCCAAAGTCAACAGCCGTCACCTGGTCCTGCCGCTGGAAACGTATCCGACGCTGACCGATTTCGGCGCGGCAAACCGAATTTTCATCGAAAACGCCGTGGACCTCGGCTGTGAGGCGCTGATGGGCGCCCTTGACGAGGCGGGACTGCGACCGCAAGACGTCGATGCGCTCTTCACCACGACGGTCACTGGTCTTGCGGTCCCGTCGCTGGATGCTCGGATCGCGGGGCGAGTAGGGCTGCGCGACGATGTGCGGCGGGTGCCGCTGTTCGGCCTGGGCTGCGTGGCCGGGGCGGCGGGGGTGGCTCGGGTGCACGACTACCTACGCGGCGCGCCGGACGGTGTGGCGGCCCTGATCTCCGTCGAACTGTGCTCACTGACCTACCCGGGATACAAGCCGTCGCTGGCAGGTCTGGTCGGCAGCGCCCTGTTTGCTGACGGAGCAGCTGCGGTGGTGGCGGTCGGCGAGCGTCGCGCCGAACAGGTCGATGCCGGCGGCCCGGACATCCTGGATTCCCGCAGTCACCTCTACCCTGACTCGCTGCGCACCATGGGCTATGACGTCGGCACCGAGGGGTTCGAGCTCGTGCTGTCGAAGGACCTGGCGACTGTCGTCGAGCAATACATCGGCGACGACGTCACCACGTTTCTGGCTGCGCACGGCCTGACCACTACCGACATCGGCGCCTGGGTCAGCCATCCCGGCGGTCCCAAGATCATCGACGCGATCACTGACAGCCTCCAACTGCCACCGGAGGCCCTGGAGCTGACCTGGCGCTCGCTTGGCGAGATCGGCAACCTCTCGTCGGCTTCGGTGCTGCATGTGCTCCGTGACACCATCGCCAAACCGCCACCCGCGGGAAGCCCGGGGCTGATGATCGCGATGGGCCCCGGATTCTGTTCCGAACTCGTGTTGCTGCGCTGGCACTGATGCGCGCCTGCGGACTCTCCCTCGCCCCTTAGAACATCACCCCCATGGAAGTGATGGCGATGGGACGACGACAGTTTGGTCGGCAGCTCGTGAAACATTCGAGCTGTCCGGCCGTCGGTATCCTTCATCTTCATGCGCCATGAACGGCCTTTGCGTCAAAGTCGCCGCGACCATCGCGCAACTTTTCACGCGTTCGTTTGAGTAGCACGGAAGGCCGGGTTGTATGAACAACACTCACGAAGAGCTCGTCGAGGCCCTCCGCAAATCTCTGAAGGAAAACGAGCGGCTGAAGCGGGAGAACCGCGAGCACCTGGCCTTGCTAACCAAGGGGCCCACCGAGCCGGTGGCGGTTGTGGGGATGGGTTGCCGGTATCCGGGTGGGATCGATTCCCCGGAGGGCTTGTGGGAGATGGTGGTTGATGGCCGCGACGTGGTGTCGGATATGCCGGCGGATAGGGGCTGGGATTTAGCTGCGTTATTCGACCCGGATCCCGACGCGGTCGGGAAGTCCTATACCCGTAGCGGCGGGTTTCTGGCGGACGTGGCCGATTTCGACGCCGCGTTCTTCGGGATTGCGCCCAGCGAGGCGCTGGCGATGGATCCGCAGCAACGTTTGTTGTTGGAGGTGTCGTGGGAGGCGTTGGAGCGGGCGGGGATCGACCCGTCGGGGTTGCGGGGTTCGGCGACGGGTGTGTTCGCCGGAGTGTTCCACGGTTCCTACGGGGGCCAGGGCCGCGTGCCCGGTAATCTGGAGAGGTATGGCCTGCGCGGTTCGACGCTGAGTGTGGCGTCCGGTCGGGTGGCGTACGTGCTGGGTTTGGAGGGCCCGGCGGTGTCGGTGGATACGGCCTGTTCGTCGTCATTGGTAGCGATGCATTTGGCGGCGCAGTCGCTGCGGTCGGGGGAGTGTGATTTGGCGCTGGCCGGTGTGGTGACGGTGATGGCCACACCGGCGATGTTCATCGAGTT
>JBEKNM010000204.1:0-7582 GCA_049522835.1 Mycobacterium sp. | reverse complement strand
TGCTCATGCGCTCCACCGTCGACCATCTGTTCCGCACAGGGCGACTGCTGCTGTGGGGCATTCCTGCGACAGGTGTTCTGGTGGAAACGCTGCTCGACCGCTGCGCCGACGGTGACGTGGCCGAGGCCGAGGCCGCGATTAAACGGTTAGCGGAAGCGCCAGCCGATGAGGGTCTGGTGGTACGCGAGATCTGGCTGCTGCGGCTGCAAGGTCTGCTGGCGTGGGCTCACGGTGACGATGCTCGCTATCGCGAATACCGGGATCGCTACCGCGACTTGGCGACATCGCTTGGCTTCGAGGGACATATGGCGTGGGCCGAGGCGATGCCGTGAACGGCGGTGCCCAGCGGGTGGCGGCGCAGTCCGGGGTTGTGACGTTTTTGTTCACCGACGTTGAGGGCTCGACCCGGCGGTGGGAGGCTGACCCGGAGGTGATGCGGGTCGCTTTGGCTGATCATGACGAGGTGTTGCGCAACGCGATCGAGGCGCAGGGCGGCTGGTTGTTCAAGCACACCGGTGACGGGGTGTGTGCCGCGTTCGCCTCACCCAGGTCTGCCGTCGATGCCGCGGTGGCCGCGCAGCTGCAGCTGGAGTTGCCGGTGCGGATGGGGCTGGCGACCGGCGAAGCCGAGCTGCGTGAGGGCGACTATTTCGGAGCGGTTTTGAATCGTGCGGCACGGGTGATGGCCGCCGGTCACGGCGGTCAGATCCTGTTGGCCGATTCGACGGCGGGTCTACTCAGTGGAGTTGATCTGGTCGATCTGGGGCCGCGCCGGTTGCGGGATCTGCCGACCCCGGTCGGGGTGTTCCAGGTACGAGCGACAGGGTTACGCACGGACTTTCCCGCGTTGCGGGCACTGGATGCGAGTCCGGGGAATCTGCGGCCTCCGACCACCAGCTTCATCGGGCGCGAGTCCGAGGTCGCTGAGCTGCAAGCGGTGGTGAAGGCGCATCGGTTGGTCACGTTGACCGGGGTAGGTGGGGTCGGCAAAACCCGCCTGGCGGTGGAAGTCGCAGCGCGGCTGGCCGATGAGTTCCCTGACGGGGTCTGGTTATTCGAACTGGCTGCGGTCACCGATCCGGCGGCTGTACCTGACGCAGTGGCGGCGGTGCTGGGCATCACCCAGCAACCGGGTAAGACCGTCAGTGAGTCGGTGGCCGCTGCGTTGGAGGGCCGGGTCCGGCTGTTGGTGATCGACAACTGCGAGCACGTTCTCGACGCCGCCGCCGATCTGATCGAAGCCATACTCGCGCACTCGGCGACTGTACGAATCCTCGCCACCAGCCGCGAAGGACTCGGAGTCCCCGACGAGCAGGTGTGGCCGGTGCGCTCTCTGGACGCGGCAGCGGGAATCGACTCTGCGGCGGTAAGCCTGTTCGTCGAACGCGCTCAAGGCATTGCGCCGGGCTTCTCGATGGTCGACGGCGATGAAGCCGCCGCAGTCACTGAGATTTGTCAGCGCCTCGACGGGATTCCATTGGCCATCGAACTGGCCGCCTCGCGGATGGCGTCGATGACCGCCAGTGAAATGCGTGATCGCCTTGATCACCGGTTCAGGCTGCTGGTCGGATCGCGACGCGGACTGGAACGCCACCACACGCTGCGCCACGCGATGGCCTGGTCCTACGACCTGCTCGACGACACCGAAAAGACGGTGCTGGACCGCTGTTCGGTCTTCGCGGGCGGATTTGACCTGCAAAGCGCCTGCGCGGTAGCCGGATCAGATGACCTCGACGAGTACGCCATCCTCGAGGTACTCGACGCTCTTGTGCGCAAGTCGCTGCTGGTCGCCGACGGGTCCTCGGGGCGGACCCGGTTTTCGATGCTGGAAACGATCCGCCAGTTCGCCGAGGAACAGCTCGCCGCCAGCGGGGCGGCGACCGAAGCCCGCACAGCGCATGCCCGCTATTTCGCCGGGCGGGAAGCCGACATCCTGGCCCTGTGGGACAGCCCCCGCCAGCGACAGGCCAACGACTGGTTCACCATCGAACTCGCCAATCTGCGCACCGCCTTCCGGTGGGCTGCCGACCACGGCGACCTCGACACCGCCGCCACCATCGCCACCTATGTGGGGATGCTCGGCGCTGGGGTCCAAACCTTTGAGCCGATAGCCTGGGCTGAAGAGCTGATCGAGCCCGCCGGTGCGGTCGACCACCCCCGGCTGGCGTTCCTGTATGTGATGGCGTCGCTGTGCTACACGACCGGACGGATCGAGGCGGCTGTCGGCTACAGCGAAGCCGGGCAGATCGTTCTCGACACGAGCCGCGATGCGCTGCCGTACGGCATCGAAGCCGTGCTTGGAATGTCGTACCTAGCCATCGGGCAGCCCGAGCGGTTGGCCGAGTTGTG
This sequence comes from Mycobacterium sp., assembly GCA_049522835.1. GTDB lineage: Bacteria > Actinomycetota > Actinomycetes > Mycobacteriales > Mycobacteriaceae > Mycobacterium. The sequence goes on along the minus strand of JBEKNM010000204.1, from coordinate 5,233 downwards.
CCGCGCCCAGCTCGCACACCGCCGCGACACCCACGTCCACATCCGGTCATGGCTGGTTTCCGCCCTTTCAGCTACCGATTCCGGTGGGGAGGCGATGGATTCCGCGGAGGGCCTCATCGAGGCTGCGGAGGCAACAGGCAACCCGGCCATGCTCGCGTGGGCGCTGTTGGCCTACGGTACGGCTTTCCGTGGCGCAGATCCCGTTGGGGCGCTTCACGCCCTCGGCCGGGGTCTAGTGATCGCTCAAGACTGCGGCAACCGCGCCGCCGCGTCAGCCCTGGCGCAGGGTCTGGCCCTACTCGAAGCCGAACACGGCGACACCGTGTCCGCATTCGATCACCTCACTCTGGCAATCCGTAACTACCACAATGCGGGCAACACCACGACGATCCGCGTCCCGCTGGCCGTCATCGCCATTGTTTTCGACCGGCTCGGACGCTACGAACCGGCGGCCACCATCGCGGGCTTCGCGCTCAGTCCTTTCTCTGCGCCGGGGGTCCCCGAAATCACCACCGTGCTCATCCACCTACGCGAAGTCCTCGGCGACCAGACCTACGAATCGCTCGCCCACAAGGGCGAGACGATGACCACCGCCGCCATGGTGAGTTACGCCTACGGCCAGATCGACCAGGCCCGAGCACAGTTCGACGCCGTCGCGAAATAGACCACATATGAGACACGCAGCCGCTCTCGATCAGGGGCTCAACTTGTCCAGGTCCGAATGTCTCAGAAGGTTTGATGTCCCGTTAACCAGTCCCGATTTGTTGTCGAGGCAGCGTAAGAACTTGGTGCATGGCACGACGAAGGTGCAAGGTGTTCGACGGGATCTTGACCCTCGAAGGTGACCTAACGACGCTTATTTGGGCGGCCGCTGAAGCCCGAGGTGATCGCGCAGCGTATGCCCGGTGTACTCGCTGCGGAACCGGCCACGGCGCTGCAGGATGGGCACGACGTGATCGACGAACGCCGTCAGCTCATGGGGCAGTGTCGATCCCATGATGGTGAATCCGTCGATGGCGCCTGCGTCCTGCCAAGCGATCACATGTGCGGCGAGCTGCTCGGGTGTGCCGATGAAATGAGTCTGTCCCGCGCCACCGGTCATCCGCTGGGCGATCTCGCGCAAGGGAGCGTCGGGGCGCGCACGCGCGGCCGCATAGAGCTGCTCTGCGCGAGTTGACGGTGTCGACTGGTCGGCCCAGACTTGTGCGGGCAGCGGAGCATCGGGGTCGAATGCGTCTGGGTCGAGCCCGGCTGTGTACAAGGCGTTTTGCCAGCGGAACTCTGGACTTGCCAGTTCTTCCAGCTGCCGTGCCCGGGTTTGGGCTTCCGCCTCGGTGCCGCCCAAGGTCACCATCAATGCGGGAAGGACGAGCACCTGCTCGGGGTCACGGCCGGCGGCGATGACCTGAGCGTGAAGGTCAGTTCTGAACGCCACCGCCGCTTCTAGCGACGGTGGTCCGGAGAAGACCATCTCGGCGTACCGCGCGGCCAGCCCGATGCCGGCTGCGGACTGTCCTGCCAAGACGAGCACCGGGTGACCTTGAGGGGCACGGGGGAACGGCAGGACTCCTTCGACGTCGTAGTACTTGCCGTGGAAGCGTGGTGCATGCAGCTTGCTGCGGTCTGCCCATACGCCGCCCTCGCGGTCGCCGATGACCGCGTCATCCTCCCAGCTGTCCCACGAATAGGTGACGACCTCGACGAATTCGTGAGCGCGGGCATAACGGTCGGCGTGTTCGGGATGGCTGCGCTCACCGAAGTTCGCCGCGGCCAGCGGTGTGACGGTGGTGACGATGTTCCAGCCAGCGCGACCGCCACTGAGATGATCCAGCGTGGCAAACCGCCGGGCGAGCTCCCACGGCGCGTTATAGGTCGTCGAGCCGGTCCCGATCAGCCCGATGTGGCTGGTGACCGCGGCTATAGCCGAGAGCATCGAGATCGGGTCGAATTGCGTCTGAGGCAAGAAGGTCGCGCGGTATTCGGCGATGGCGATGTTGTCGGCCAGGAAAATCGAGTCCATCAAACCGCGCTCGGCGATCCGCGCGATGTCGGTGTAGTAGGAAAGCCCCAGGACGTTATGGGCATCATCGTCGACCACGCGCCACGCAGATTCGTGATAGCCGTTCGGCCAGATGAAGGCGTTGAAGTGCAATGACGGTGCGGTCATTGAGAGTCTCCTTGGTCAACGTTCGCGTCGCGCGCAACCTGGACGGCCACCTGCTACCGACAACACCGCGCTCTACCGCAGAATTTCGTCTCCGGTACGACGTCGGCCGACTCTGCGAAGTTGGAAAGTATCGCTGCACGCCGCTGCTTTGGGTCGGTAGCGCCGGCGTGGCGGCCATCGTGAACGGGTATTCGAGACGTGTACCTAGTCCGCGACGCTGATTGCGCGATTTCCAAACCCTGGCCGGCTGGTGTCCTTTGGCTTTTGCATACAGTATTCGTGCGGTGTGGGAATGTCCCTCTGCTGCGATGCATGACCTGAAAAAGGGGTTGCGCTTATGGCCACATTGCTGCTGCACCATGCCAGTTTCGCCGCCCATCAGACGGCTCCTGGCCATCCAGAGCGACCGGACCGTTACCGCGTGGTGGAAGCGGTGCTCAGTCGGCCGCAGTTCGACACGCTGGTGCGGGAAGAGGCTGAGCCCGCCGACCTCGCGGCGACGCGCTATGTGCACTCAAATCGTTACGTGGACGGGCTTGAAGCAGCGCGGCCCGAGGAAGGTTATGTCTACCTCGACGGTGGCGACACCATGATGGAGCCCTCGACGTGGGAGGTGGTGTTGCGCGGGGTTGGCGGCACGCTGCAGGCGGTGGACAAGGTTCTCGCCGGGGAGGTCCAGAACGCGTTCGTCGCATGCCGTCCGCCCGGTCATCATGCCGAAACCGAGCGGGCAATGGGCTTCTGCTTGTTCAACAACATCAGCATCGGCGCGCGTCATGCACAGGAGAAGCACGGGCTGGTGCGGGTCGCGATTGTCGATTTCGACGTTCATCACGGCAACGGCACACAGGAGATCTTCTACTCCGATCCGAGCGTGCTCTACGCCTCCACCCATCAGATGCCCCTGTTTCCCGGTACCGGCGCGGCCCGCGAAACCGGAGTCGGGAACATCTTCAACTCACCACTGTCGCCCGGTGAAGGCGGCGCCGAACTGCGGGAGGCCTTCCAGGACCGGATACTGCCTGCGCTAGAGGTCTTCTCGCCGGAGCTCATCATCGTGTCTGCCGGGTTCGACGCTCACGTACGTGATCCGCTTGGCTCACTGACCATGACGGGCGACGACTTCGCCTGGGTCACTCGGGAATTGATGAAATCGGCGGAGAAGCTATGCGACGGTCGGTTGGTGGCGGTGCTCGAAGGTGGGTATGACCTTCAGGGGCTTGCGGATTCGGTCGCCGCTCATGTCGGTGAGCTGCTGAAGGGCTGAGCCCCTGAACGCATGAGAACTACCGGTCGTGGTATCCACCGAAACCGGTGGTCGCGATGATGCTCGCCGACTCACCGCTGGGTGAGCAAGCCAATCGATGCGGCGGGGCCTCATCCAGGCCGTCGATCAGGCGGCGGCGCGACGTTCCCGGCCCGGGGACCGCCAGTGTGGCGCATGCGCCGTTCCACCACGAGCATCAGCGCGGTATAGGCATCGAAACCAGCCAGCCACTGCTGCGAGCCGCTTCTCACGTACGCGATCACCGACCATATTCAATTCCTTGCTAATGTCGGCGGACAATGTTTTGTTTAGGTGCGCCAGGCGTGTTGGGCCACCCGATGGAAGTTTCCTCCTAGGACCGCAGCGATTTCGCTTGTGTGCCAACCACGTCGACGAAGGTGGCCGCCAAGCTTGAGGAATGTTTCGGGCGGCATCCACTGGATCGGCCCCCATCGGGTATAGCTGTCGTCGAAAAGATGGGCGTTGCGGCTGAATTCGTCGATGATGTCGGCATAGTCGAACGAGAAATCGGTGCTGACGCCGACGTGCTCGATGCCGACCAGGTCTACGACGTATTCCAAATGTTGAGTTATCGCCTCGAGAGTGGGGGTGTTGGGTCCGAGGAAGATGCCGACACCGGTGATGCCGATGACGCCGCCGGTGGCTGCGGCAGCGCGGGCTTGATCGTCGGTGATGTTGCGGGGGTGATCCCATACCGCCCTCATGCAGGAGTGGCTGTAAATCACCGGGCCGGTGGAGACGTCACACATGTCGAGCCCGGTGCGGGGGCTGCAATGGGATCCGTCCGGGACGATCCCGACGTCATTCATTTCGGTGACAAGTATCCGTCCCCACCGGCTGAGGCCGCTGTCGGTGGCGTCAAGGCAGCCGCTGCCGGCGCGGTTGGCGTGGTTGTAGGTGGGCAACAGGGAGCGCACACCCAAATCAGCCAGGATCGCCAAGTTGTCGAATTCGTCGTCGAGTGGGGCCGCGTCCTCGAGGTCGAACACCACGGCGATGCGGCCAGCCCCGGTAATCGCGGTGACATCGTCGACGGTGGCCGCCAATTGTAGGTTGGGGTGGGCGGCGACCGCGGCGCGATAATGCCTGAGCAGCGCCATTGTGTCGCTGAAGCTGTGGGGCCTATACCCTGCATTGACCGATACCAATGCGCCCCCAGCGCGCTGATAGCGGGTCAACACGTCGACGTCGGTGTCGGTCTGTAATGGCAGACAGGTGTGCTGGTCCCACAGGAGTGCCGTCATGGATACCGATCCTGCATCATTCCGCCTGGGGGTCGGGTTACCCATCCGCACCCAGCGATTGACGATTCGCCCCCTTCCCCTCAGCGATGTCGACGCGATGCATGCGGTGTATTCCGATCCTGAAGTGACCCGATTCATCCCAGGTGGGGTCCGCGACATTCAGGGCACCCGCCAGGGAGTAGTCGAGCTTATCGGCGACCATGCCCGTCACGGCGTGAGCAAGTGGGGTGTGACCCTGTCCGATTCGAGTGTTCTGATCGGCGGCACTACCGACACTTGGTGCGGCGGTCAGGTTGGGAGCCAGCAGCTCAATAGGTTTGGAACCTGATTCGCCTCACAGACCCGGACGACCGAGCAATCGTCACGGGCGTCGTTCTCGGCGTCTCAGGTATTGGCTGACTACACTCTCAAAACCACGATCAGCTCCGTGTCGGTCGGGACGGCGTCAGGCCGTGTGAAAACCAACGAGGCTGCTCGAACAGGCCGCGCCGTCGTGGATCGGGCGCGCCAGTCCGCAGAGACCCCTCCAGACTC
>JBEKNM010000203.1:0-7590 GCA_049522835.1 Mycobacterium sp. | reverse complement strand
CAATCGCCGGAATCGGCCCCTGAATATCCCGAATATCCTGACGCTGAGCGTAGAACGACGATAAGCGGGCACGGTGCCTATGATCCCGCCGATGGTCATTTGACTGTGCCGCGAGGTACCACAATCACCCTGTACGCGGAACACGGATCGACCATCACCGATGATCTCGGCAATCTGATCGAGACCGGTGGCGACACGTCTATGGTCTATTCGCGTACTTTCCATCCAGGCGAACAGATACCGAATTACACGATTTATCCGCCAGACGGACTAAACATTATGGGTACGCCACAAACAGTGTTGAATCCAACACGGTTAACCGAGCTTATAAATGAGGAAATGGGTCGCGTCGACCTTGCAATATGCCCCTACGACGAAACCTGCCCAACAGGCATGATATATGATGTAGACGGTATATTTAACCAATGGACGGGTGTCTACGAACCGTACAGGAGCGATGGATTTGACTCCGCCGAATAATATCGATGTCGAAGAGATCGTACGGATTGCCTCGCAAGAGCAGCATCCAGCGGCGCGTCGACGCCTACTTAAGGCCATTCACCTTGTCGAGGTGTTCTTTTCATACAAGGTGACACAGCATGATGGTAAAGAAGTCAGATCAACCCCACTGCTCCGGTTGTCGGACGGTACGCATGCGATGATGTTGTATACGTCGAAATCGCATCCGGATCTGCCAGAACGCTTCGCCGGCGGCGCCTTTAAAGACACCCTTGCCGCTGCACTCCAGATGCCACCGCTCGACTGGGTGATTCTATCGAACTCCGCGTCACAGTGGGTGGCAATCGCTAAAGGCCAAATCTCGGGGATTCTCGACGACCTGCATTCAGATCGGGAGGGCCAGATTGGGTCCCCTATGGCTTCAGAAGTTGATCCAACGGGAAAGGTACTCGAGGACTTCATCACCGACCATGTCAGATCCAAGTCCGACGAATTGCCATTACCGATCGGAGCCGTGCTTGGAGATCGCGAGCTATTCCTGGATCTGACTGCCGGACAGGACGAAAACGGTCAACCAATTATGAAGACTTTCCAGATTCAACACTTACCGCATTTGATTCGAGTCTATACCAGCCGAATACGACCAGGCATTACATACGGTGGTATTCGGTGGAAAGCGCTCAAAGACATGATCAGGAACGCGCCCGAAATCAGTGGTGTCCAGATCATGAACAACACAGATGACTGGGTCGTGTTTGATCGTGAATCATTAGGCTTGGATTCAAGCGATAAATAAGGCATCCGCCAACGGCAGGACCAGCACTCCATTCTTGCGCAAGCAGACGACCTCGTCGACGTCGCCCCAGGTTCGACACACCAGCCCAAGTCCTCAGCCGACTACCGTCGACCGCGACAACAACCACTTCGCGCCGGATAGGGTTGATACCGGCCTTACAACAGGCACTGCACAGGCCACCGGGCTGCACACCGATATAGGAGGTTTCCGATGGCTTCCTCTGAGTCGGGCGGCGCGGACCGCGCCGGTCGCGTTCACCTCGAGTCGCTCGCCGCCAACGCCAGTGCCGCTCGTGCACTCGATGACTTGCACGCCGAGGATGCCGAGGGTCGTTTGCAGCCACCGATCGACCTGACCGCGGCCGCATTCTTCGATGTGGATAACACGCTGGTCCAAGGCTCCTCGGCAGTGCATTTCGGCCGTGGACTGGCCGCTCGCAACTACTTCACCTATCGCGATGTGCTCGGATTCATCTACGCCCAGACCAAGTTCCAGTTGCTCGGCAAGGAGAACAGTAATGACGTCGCGGCTGGCCGGCGCAAAGCCCTCACCTTCATCGAGGGCCGGTCGGTCGAACAGCTGATCGCGCTGGGTGAGGAGGTCTACGACGAGATCATCGCCGACAAAATCTGGACCGGCACCCGCGAGCTCACGCAAATGCACCTCGATGCCGGCCAGCAGGTGTGGCTGATCACCGCCACGCCGTACGAACTCGCGGCGACCATCGCGCGCCGGCTCGGCCTGACCGGCGCGCTGGGTACCGTCGCGGAGTCGGTCGACGGAGTATTCACCGGCAGGCTGGTCGGTGAGATCCTGCACGGCCCTGAAAAAGCGCACGCGGTGCGGTCGCTGGCAATCCGGGAAGGACTCAACCTCAAACGGTGCACCGCGTATTCCGACAGCTACAACGACGTACCGATGCTGTCGCTGGTAGGCACCGCGGTCGCCATCAATCCAGACGCCCGCCTGCGCAGCCTGGCCCGGGAACGCGGCTGGGAGATCCGTGACTTCCGAACCGCCCGCAAAGCCGCCCGTATCGGGGTGCCTTCGGCCCTGGCGCTGGGCGCGGCCGGCGGCGCATTGGCAGCACTGGCCTCGCGACGTCAATCACGCTGATAAGCTGCGCCGCTGAGCACATATTCGAGCGGAGAACAAAGCGGCATGACAACTCCCGAAGAAGCCCAGGGCATCATCGGCAAGAACTACCGGCACCTGGACTACTTCCAAGTCGGACGTGAGAAGATCCGTGAGTTTGCGCTCGCGGTCAAAGATGAACATCAGATGCACTACAGCGAGGCTGTCGCTGCCGACGCCGGCTACCCCGGACTGGTTGCCCCGCTAACGTTCGTGGCGATCGCCGGGCGGCGCGTGCAGGCCGAGATCTTCACCAAGTTCAACGTCCCGATCAACCTCGCCAGGGTCATCCACCGCGACCAGAAGTTCCGGTTTCACCGACCGATCCTGGCCCAGGATAAGCTGTACTTCGACACCTATCTAGACTCGGTGATCGAGTCCCACGGCACCGTGATCGCGGAGATCCGCAGCGAGATCACAGATGCCGACGGGAACCTGCTGGTCACCAGCGTCGTCACGATGCTGGGAGAAGCAGCAAAACAAGAAGTCGGCGCCGAAGAAACCGTCGCCGCAATTGCATCCATATCAGCCGGAAAGTAGGGTCGATTTAATGACGTCACAGGGGGAAGAGGGCGGCACCCAGCTGAAGCCGCCGATCGAAGCGGTCCAATCCCATTACGACCGATCAAACGAATTCTTCAAGCTGTTCCTCGACCCGTCGATGACCTACAGCTGCGCCTACTTCGAACGCGACGGCATGACGCTGGAAGAAGCCCAGTACGCAAAACGCAAGCTTGCGCTGGACAAGCTCAACCTCGAGCCCGGCATGACGCTGCTCGACGTCGGCTGTGGCTGGGGCTCGACCATGCGCCACGCGGTCGCGGAGTACGACGTCAACGTGATCGGCTTGACGCTCAGTGAGAATCAGCTCGCTCACGACAAGGCGAAGTTCGCCGAGATGGACAGCCCCCGCCGGAAAGAGGTGCGGCTGCAGGGCTGGGAGTTATTCGACGAGCCGGTGGACCGGATCGTGTCGCTCGGCGCGTTTGAGCACTTCGCCGACGGCGCCGGCGACGCGGGATATGAGCGCTACGCCACGTTCTTCAAGAAGTTTTACAACTTGATGCCCGACGACGGCAGGATGCTGCTGCACACGATCGTGGTGCCCACGGCCGAGGAGGCCAAAGAGCGCAATTTACCGACCACGATGACCCTGTTGCGCTTCATCAAATTCATCTTGACCGAGATTTTCCCCGGCGGTAAGTTGCCTCTGATCTCGCAGGTCGACGACTACTCGACCGGGGCGGGCTTCAAGATCGACCGCCACCACATGATCGGGTCGCATTACGTTCCGACGTTGAATGCCTGGGCCGCGACGCTGGAAGCACAAAAAGACAAGGCCATCGAACTGCAGGGGCAAGAGGTCTACGACATCTACATGCATTACCTGACCGGCTGCTCAGATCTTTTCCGCGACGGCTACACGAACGTCTGCCAGTTCACCCTGGTCAAGTAACCGCATTCCCGTTCCCGCCAGCGTAACGCTGTGGCGAATCCACGCTGGATTCTTCGCAGTGGCGTTACGGTCGCGGCAGAAGGTCTAGCCCAAGAAGATGTTGCGGCGGCCGGCGAGCAACCGGTACAGCGTCTGCTGGATCGTCTCGCGCACCTGATCGGTCAACTCGAAGGTGACCATCGGGTCGTCGGCGTCGCTGGCGGCGTAATCGGTGGTGTAGATCGGCTCACCGAATGCGATATGCCACTTCGACGGCAACGGCACCAGGCCCGCCGGCCCGGCCAACGGGAACAGCGGCGTGATCGGGAAGTAGGGCAGGCCGAACAGCCGCGCCAGCAGCTTGACATCGGTCAGCATCGGATAGATCTCTTCGGAACCGATGATCGAGCATGGGATGATCGGCGCCTTTGTGCGTATCGCCGCCGTCACAAAGCCGCCACGGCCGAACCTCTGCAACCGATATCGGTCCTCAAAGCGCTTGCCCAGGCCCTTGTAGCCCTCCGGGAACACAGCGGTGAGCTCGCCCGCCGCGAGCAGCCGGTGCGCGTCGGTCGTGCAGGCCATGGTGTGGCCCGCCCGACGAGCGGCTTCGCCGACAACCGGCAAGTCGAACACCATGTCGGCGGCCAGCAGCCGCAGATCCCGCTGCGCGGGATGCTCGTCGTGCACCGCCACCGACAGCATCAACCCGTCGAACGGCAACACCCCGGCGTGATTGGCCACCAACAGCGCAGCACCATCGCGCGGCAGGTTCTCGATGCCGCTGACCTCGACCCGGAACCATGACCTGAAGAAGAACCTCAGCAAAGGCCGGACGACCGCGTTGTTGAAGTGCGGATCGAACCCGAACTCGTCGACACTGTAGTCGCCGGTCAACCGTTGCCGCAGGAATCCGGCGACCCCGGCGACGCGCTGCGCAAGATCATTGAGTGGTATCTCGGCGGCGGACGTCGCACCCGCGGCACGCCGGTGCTCATCGATTTCGCGGACGACATTGGCTACCTGTTCGGCCGACCCCTGGCTACCCGGATCGGAAAGTAACGAAGGATGCTGACGCGATGCTTGTCCGGCTCTGCGGCGCGCAGCTACCCGACCCCGATTGGTGTGCAGGGGAATGACATTGGCTCTGTTTTCACCTGCCACGCTACCTTCCTGACCCCACCCCTGGAATTGGATTTCGGCTACCCCAGCGTTGCGCTATCGCTATGGCTCGACCCTCCAAGGATCCTACCCGATGCGGGTCGATTATGGGAGTCAAGCCCCAGCCGCGGACGTAGTCGTCGAACGCCGCCGCCGTCGACCATTTGGGCTGGAAGCCGAGTTCGGAGCGCATCCTGCTGGTATCCATGACCCGGCCGAAACTCAAGTAGTTGAATTGCTCGCGATCGATCTCGCTGTACCGGTTAGCCCTCCTCAGCGAATCCAGAGCCCAGACGCCGAAGCCCGGCACCGGCAACGGGATCCGGCCGGCTCGCCGGATCGCCTGCGACAACATGATGATTCCGCTGGCGCCGATGTTGAACGTGCCGGCCTTGCCTGCCATCGCCGCGCGCTCTAGCGCGCCCAGCGCATCTTGCTCGTGTAGCAACTGCAGTCGAGCATCCCGGCCAAACATCGTGGGAACCAACGGCCCGGCCAGATACCGCGACAGCATGGTGTCCATCGCTGGGCCGATCATGTTGGCCAGCCGCAGGATGGTCACCGCAATGTCTGGGCGGCGCCGGCCCAACCCGCGCACGTAACCCTCGATATCGAGGCTGTCCTTGGCGAAACCCCCGCGAAACGGCCTACGGCTGCTGCTGTCCTCGGTGAACATCACCGGATCACGCGCACTCGACCCGTACACCTCCGAGGTCGACTTGAGCACGACGCGGCGTACCGAGGGCGCCTTCTGACAGGCCGCGAACAGTTGCATCGCGCCCATCACGTTGAGCTCCTTCAACGCCGCGCTACCGCCGGACCGCGGCGCGTACGACGCCGCCGCGGCGTGCACCACCGTGTCGACTTCGCCGTTTCGAATCACCTTGGCGATAAATGGATTACGAATGTCAGCGCGAACGAACTCGGCCCGACCCATCCGGCGCAGCATGTCCTTGCTCGGCGCGATCGCGTCGACCGCTATTACCCCTTTGATCAGTGGATTCTGGGCGAGCCGAGCAGTCAGGTAGCCGCCCAGAAAACGGCAAGCGCCAGTGACCAGCACCACTTTGGGGTAGTGCACGGTGTCGTTCGCCTTACCGCCAGTCCCAGCACCTTCCCCGGGCCCGTTCGAGGAATCCACCCGAACAGCCTAGCGGCCAGGAGAGACGGAGGCGTTACGGCAGCGTGACGGTCAGCGCGAGCAGGGCCTACTTGCCAAGTTTTCTGCGCTGCACCCGGGTGCGGCGCAGCAGTTTGCGGTGCTTCTTCTTCGACATGCGCTTGCGCCGCTTCTTGATTACTGAACCCATGAACTCCGCTATCTGAACCGTGACCGCTTTTGAAGGACTGCAAATGGAACGTGGTCACTTTACCCGGGGGCGCGCACGAAACACCAAACCGGCACCGCTGGGCCGCCTTGAAAGGCCCAGCCATGCGCTTCAGCTGCCAAGACGGCCGCGCACCATTGTGCGGCCGGTTTCGGCTCAGCCCGCGTCGAAGTACGAAGTCTCCAGCATTTCGTGCACGGCCTTGGCATGCACCCGGAAAGACCGCCCAACTCGAACAGCTGGCAGCTCGCCGTTGTGGACCAGCCGGTACACCGTCATCTTGGAGACCCTCATCAGGGCCGCCACCTCCGCGACGGTGAGAAACTGTGTCCTGGCCTGCTGGCCTTCGGCGGAACCGGCATCTCGCACCGATTTACCGCCAGCCGATGGCCCGTTCGTTGACGTCATCGCAACCCAATCGTGTCAGGCACGCGCAATGCCAATGGCTTCCCCTCCGCTGGCACCCACACGTGCTTACAAGAGGAGAATAGCGGGACTAGTGGGGTTACTGGTACTGGTGGGGGACAATCAGTTCAAAATTCTTGAATTATTCTGATGTAATTCTTAGCTGCTCAGAGCGCCTTTTGGCGGCCTGAACCGCCGCGTCAACGGCCACCCGCAGCCCACCTCGTTCGAGTTCGCGTAGCGCAGCGGCGGTCGTACCACCAGGCGAAGTAACCGTTGCTCGCAGCTGCGTCGCGGTGGCGTCCGCCCGGATTCCCCGCGAATCGCTGTCCCCCGACCCCCGGTCTTCATCCATCCGCTCCAGCAGCATCGCCGCCGAACCTGCCATTGTCTGCGTGGTCAGGTCGGTGGCCACCTGGCGGCTCAAACCCGCCGCAACGCCCGCGTCCACCAGGGCCTCGACCATCAAAAAGAAATATGCGGGACCAGATCCGGACAGCGCCGTCACCGCATCCATTTGCTGCTCGGGAACGGTCAGCACGCCGCCGACCGCGTCGAACAAGGCCGAGACCTCCTCGAGCTGTTGGCCAGTGACGAAACGCCCTTTGGCCAGCGCGGTGACGCCCGCGCCCACCAACGCGGCCGCGTTCGGCATCGCCCGGACCACCGGCGTTCCGGCCGGCAGCTTGGACTCGAAGTACGTGATCGTGATCCCTGCCGCGACAGTGACGTAGACCTGCTCAGCGCTGTCGTTCTCGGCTGCGGCGGCCGCCCGGGCCAGCTCCCCCATCACCGACTCGACATCGTCGGGTTTGACCGCGACCACCACGAACGTCGCGTTGTCCACTGCCTCGGTCGCCGACGCCACCAAC
>JBEKNM010000202.1:0-7596 GCA_049522835.1 Mycobacterium sp. | reverse complement strand
GGCGAGCGCAGCCTGGTCGAAGACGAACTGCACCATCTGTCCGGCTATGACCACGCGCGGCCGGTGCGAATCGGCAACGGCGCCTATGACCAGGACCAGCATGACATCTGGGGCTCGATCCTGGACTCGTTCTACCTGCATGCCAAATCACGCGAGCAAATCCCGGAGACCCTGTGGCCGGTACTGAAGAAACAGGTGGAGGAGGCGATCGAACACTGGCGTGAGCCCGACCGTGGAATCTGGGAGGTCCGCGGGGAACCGCAGCACTTCACGTCGTCCAAGGTGATGTGCTGGGTAGCGCTGGACCGCGGGTCCAAGCTGGCCGAGCGACAGGCTGAGACGAGCTACGCCCAGCAGTGGCGGGCCATCGCAGAGGAGATCAAGGCCGACATTCTCGAGCATGGGGTGGACTCCCGGGGCGTGTTCACCCAGCGCTATGGCAGCGACGCACTGGACGCATCGCTATTGCTGGTGGTGCTGACGCGATTCCTGCCGCCCGACGACCCGCGCGTGCGCAACACGGTGCTGGCCATCGCCAACGAACTCACCGAGGAGGGCCTGGTGTTGCGGTACCGGGTCGAGAAGACCGACGACGGGCTGACCGGCGAGGAAGGCACTTTCACCATTTGCTCGTTCTGGCTGGTGTCAGCGCTGGTCGAGATCGGTGAGGTGGCAAGCGCCAAGCGGCTGTGCGAGCGGCTGCTGTCCTACGCCAGCCCGCTGCAGCTCTACGCCGAGGAGATCGAGCCGCGCACCGGACGGCATCTGGGCAACTTCCCGCAGGCGTTCACCCATCTGGCGCTGATCAACGCGGTGGTGCACGTGATCCGTGCCGAGGAGGAATCCGACGGTTCCGGGATGTTCCAGCCTGCCAACGCACCCATGTGAAATCAGCTCAAGGTGAACTCAAGCTCAAGTCACTAACTTTGTCCATCATGGCGTGCGCGATGTCTAGCGCGCTGGTGTTCATATCGTCTGATTCTTGGTGCGACGGGTTTGATGTATTGAAAAAGTTGACCTCGACCTCGACAAGGCAATTGTCGCGCACACCAATGGCCCGCCCTGCTGGAATGGCTGCCGAATCGGAGCTAGGCAACGAAAACGCGAACGAAACAGTTGCCGCGAGAACGGAATTGGCGACTTGTACGTTAGTGGTCTTGGCGTTGAACCTGAACACGCTGCCCGGCACGGGCTGCGTCGTGCCATCGCATTTTTGCCACTGCTGAGAGAATTTCGCGAACAGCGCGTTGGCGTCGGCGGCCGTGGGCAAGCTGACCACGCCCTCCTTGACGCTGGTCACCTTCACGGACTTGGCAGCGCGCCTCCAGGTCTCAACGGCGACGTCTTTGACGTTGGTGGATTGGTAGACGCTTTGCTGCAGCATCATTGCGACGCCGAGGCAGTCGACGGCCGAGGCCGATCCATCGGCCTGCAACGCCTCAGGGCCCCCGAACTGCGGTGGAAACCGAGCATCAATGTTGAAGGACTGGTTGAGAATTCGCGACAGAGCCTTGCCGTGCAGCAGCACCTGCTCGATGGTTTGCCCAGTGAGCGGTCGCTGCGTCAACTTCGGTGCCGGCCGCGTTCTACCGTCGATAGTGGCGGTGCACCCGGCGCCGAGCAGGCCGATGCTCAGCAGCGCAACCGCTCGCGCCAGGCGGGCTCGCAACAATGTCATGGCCTTACCATTGCGCTCTGGGCAGCCGATGTCGTCACCGCTGACGCATATTTGCCTTTCCGGGTAGCCGCCATTTGTGCGTAGCTGTCAGCTGCAAAAACGGCGCTGCGCAGTGTTGGCCCAGTGCCGACTCGCAACAATGTCATCGCTAGTGCTTTGCCCCCTACTTCTTGCCCTTGTCGCCCGCGGCGTCGGTGGACAACGCGGCGACGAACGCTTCCTGCGGCACCTCGACACGCCCGATGGTCTTCATCCGCTTCTTGCCTTCCTTCTGCTTTTCCAGAAGTTTGCGTTTGCGGGTGATGTCCCCGCCGTAGCACTTGGACAGCACGTCCTTGCGGATCGCGCGGATGTTCTCGCGCGCAATGATTTTCGATCCGATAGCCGCCTGCACCGGCACCTCGAACTGCTGGCGTGGGATCAGTTCCTTGAGCTTGGCGGTCATCTTGTTTCCATAGGCGAACGCCGAATCCTTGTGCACAATCGCGCTGAACGCGTCGACGGCCTCTCCCTGCAGCAGGATGTCGACCTTGACCAGTTGCGCCTCCTGCTCGCCGGCCTCCTCGTAGTCGAGGCTGGCGTAGCCGCGGGTGCGCGACTTCAGCGAGTCGAAGAAGTCGAAGATGATCTCCCCGAGCGGCATGGTGTAGCGCAGTTCCACCCGCTCCGGCGACAGGTAATCCATGCCTCCTAATTCTCCCCTGCGTGATTGGCAAAGTTCCATAATGGTTCCTATGAATTCGCTGGGAGCGATGACGGTGGTCTTGACCACGGGCTCGTAAACGGTGCGGATCTTGCCCTCGGGCCAGTCCGACGGGTTGGTCACCACAAGGCCCCCGCCTGCCTCTCCTTCTAAGACCACCCGGTAGACGACGTTCGG
This sequence comes from Mycobacterium sp., assembly GCA_049522835.1. Taxonomy (GTDB): domain Bacteria; phylum Actinomycetota; class Actinomycetes; order Mycobacteriales; family Mycobacteriaceae; genus Mycobacterium. Next base: position 5,038 of record JBEKNM010000202.1, on the reverse strand, counting down.
CGACGTTGAGATCAAGTCCAGGTCGAACTCGCGCTCCAGCCGCTCCCGGCTGATCTCCATGTGCAGCAGGCCCAGGAAGCCACACCGGAATCCGAAGCCCAGCGCCACCGACGTCTCCGGCTCGTAGGTCAGGGCCGCATCGTTGAGCTGCAGTCTTTCCAGTGCGTCGCGCAGATCCGGGTAGTCGGAACCGTCGACCGGATACAGCCCCGAGTAGACCATCGGCTTGGGTTCGCGGTAGCCGGTCAGCGCTTCTTTGGCGCCATGGCGGGCCGTTGTCACGGTGTCGCCGACCTTGGATTGCCGGACGTCCTTCACTCCGGTGATCAGGTAGCCCACCTCCCCCACACCCAGGCCTGCACTGGCCTTCGGTTCGGGCGAGACGATGCCGACCTCGAGCAGTTCATGAGTGGCGCCGGTGGACATCATCGCGATGCGCTCGCGCGGGCTGATCTTGCCGTCCACCACGCGGACGTAGGTGACCACGCCGCGGTAGATGTCGTAAACGGAGTCGAAGATCATTGCGCGGGTGGGCGCGTCGGCGTCGCCTTGCGGGGCCGGCACCAGACGGACCACCTCGTCCAGGAGCTCGGCCACGCCCTCGCCGGTTTTGCCCGACACACGCAGCACTTCGCCCGGCTCGCAGCCGATGATGTGGGCGATCTCACCCGCGTAGCGGTCCGGATCGGCAGCCGGCAGGTCGATCTTGTTGAGCACCGGGATGATGGTCATGTCGCGGTCCAGCGCCAGGTAGAGATTGGCCAGCGTCTGAGCCTCGATGCCCTGGGCGGCGTCGACCAGCAGCACCGCGCCCTCGCAGGCCTCCAGTGCGCGCGAGACCTCGTAGGTGAAGTCGACGTGCCCGGGGGTGTCGATCAGGTGCAGAACATAGTCTTTTTCGGCGGCTTCACTGTTTTCTGAGCCACCGGATACCCGCCAGGGCAGGCGCACATTTTGGGCCTTGATGGTGATCCCGCGTTCCCGCTCGATGTCCATCCGGTCCAGGTACTGGGCACGCATTGACCGCGCGTCGACGACGCCGGTGAGCTGAAGCATCCGGTCCGCCAGCGTGGACTTGCCGTGATCGATGTGAGCGATGATGCAGAAGTTTCGAATCTGCGCCGGCGCGGTGAAGGTCTGGTCGGCGAAACTGCTGATGGGGATCTCCTGAGCTGGTGCTGTTTAGCGTGCTTGACCGGCGGATAGCGGACACATCCAGCGTATCTATGGAGGCTGGTCCGGACACACTCGGACACAATCGCGCCCGGCCGCCCACGTCTATGCTGCGAATATGGCGTCCGCCCCGAAATCGCAGTGGAAGGCGTTCCAGCGGTTTGCCGAAAACCTGGTGTTCACCGAGGCCCCGAAACTCGTCCGTCAGGTGCAGAACTCACAGGCCGTACTGCGGGAACTGCAGCACGCCGTGAAGATCACCGCGACCGTGATTGCATCAGCCGCGCCGCAACAACCTGCCGCGATCACGGTAGGCCGGCCGGTGACCAGCACCAGCTTCCCCACCGCGCACCGCGCCCGCAAAGTGGTCTACGCCCCCGACCTCGATGGTCGGGCCGATCCCGGAGAGATCGTGTGGACTTGGGTGGTTTACGAGGACGATCCCGCTCGCGGCAAGGATCGGCCGGTCCTCGTCGTGGGCCGTGAGCGCAGCGTCCTGCTGGGCCTGATGGTGTCCGGCCAGGAGCGCCATGCCGCCGACCCGGACTGGGTCGGGATCGGTTCTGGCGAATGGGATTACGAAGGCCGGCCCAGCTGGGTCCGGCTGGACCGGGTGCTGGACGTACCTGAAGAGGGTATTCGCCGCGAGGGCGCGATTTTGGCTCGCGAGACCTTCGAAGCGGTAGCCGCCCGGCTGCGCGCCGAGTACTCCTGGCGTTAAAGCGTTAGCCGGGCAATCAGGCCCGCCCAGCAATCAGCCCTGCGTGATGTAGGAGTGCAGCTGCTGCTGCTGCGCCTCCAGTTCTTCCATTCGGGTCTTCACCACGTCACCGATACTGACGATCCCGACCAGCTCCTTCTCGTCCAGCACCGGCACATGACGCACCCGGTTTTTGGTCATGAGCACGCTGACGGTGTCGACCGTGTCGGACTTCGTGCAGGTGGCGACCGTCGCGGTCATGATCTTGGAGACCGGGCGAGAAAGCACGCTTACACCATGCCTGTGCAGTTGGCGCACCACGTCGCGCTCCGACACGATGCCGACCACGCCCTCGGCGCCGACCACCACCATGGCGCCAATGTTCTGTTCGGCGAGGCCCCCCAGCAGTTCCCCGACCGTCGCCTCGGGGTTGATCGTCACCACCGCAGCACCTTTGTTCCGCAAGACGTCCCCGATCCGCATCAAGGCCTCCCAGCTGGTTGTGATCCGCTTCACACCCCAGGCTACGCCAACTCGCGCTACAAGAAAGCCGGCACGAGAACATACAGCTAACGGCATCCACACCCTCAGGTCAGTCGATTGGTCATGACCCATTACGTGCCGGTTCAAGAAGAGCGATGGCGGAGGCCGGCCGCCTCCGAATTCGACGGGTAGATCGAGCTGGTCGGCGACCTACACCGCGTCGAGGTCCAGCCGCGGCCGCAAGCGTCATTCCCCGATCGCGGTGCCGGCCGGACGGCGCGAGCGCCCATGCGCATCCCGGAGATCCGTGCGCCGCAAAGGCAATAGCGCACCGGCCAGCACCAGCCATAGCAACGCCGAGACCCGGGCAATCGGCAAGATCACTCCCAGTTCCGGCCAGACCAGCACCAACGTCGTCAATTCGGCAAGGGCGGCAATCGCCAGGCCGATCCAGGCCACCGGTCTCGGCGTCAGCCCCAGGATGAGGCTGGGCACCGCCATACCGGCGACCAGTAGACCCAAGGCCACGATGTGCCCCGGGCCGCCGACCAGAAACACCAGGAAATAGATCGCCCGAACCAGTGCCGTGTCCGCGCTGACTTCCGGTCGCGACAGTGTCCAGCCCAACAAACCGGCAAGAGCGAGCGCGCCCGCGGCCAGAGTGCCGCCGGTCAGGGCGATCATCGCTCCGGGCGCGGTCACGCCAAGCTGCCGCAGCCGGGTGCTGGATGTGGCCGCATAGATCGCTAACGGCACTGACGATGCGAACATCGCGGTCGCGATGACCTGGACGGCGACCGGCTGAGCGAGCACGTATACCTGGACCGCGGTCACCGGCCCGTAGGGCAACGGCATCACACCGCCCAGCACGACTCCGATGGCAAGTCCGCCGAACAGCAGCCCGACGCAGGTCACGGAAAGCAGTACCAGCGGCGGCCCGCCTTGCCTGCGGCGAGTCGAGACCCACCCAGTTCCATCTGCCAACGAATCATTCATGTAGTGAACGGTATGCGCAGACCTGTGCCGTCGGCCCGGCACCAACGGCTAAGCCAGCCGGGTGACCTCCACGACCACATCGAGGTCGGTTGCACCCTGCCCTGAGTAGATACCTTTCAGCGGGGACACATCGGTGTAGTCGCGGCCGGCGCCCACGCTGACGTACTGCTCAGTGATCTCGGTGTCATTGGTCGGGTCGTAGTCCCACCACCCGCCGGTCCAGGCCTCAATCCAGGCGTGGCTTCGCCCGTCCACGGTATCCCCGATTTTGGCGTTACGTTTGGGGTGCAAGTAACCCGACACGTAACGGGCGGGAATTCCCATGCTGCGCAACAAAATTAGTGACAGGTGCACGAAATCCTGGCAGACACCTTTGCCTTCGTTCAGCGCGTCCAGCCCTGACGAATGCACGCTGGTGGTACCCGGGAGATAATCGAGCACGCTGCGGACCCACTTGGCGGCGGCGACGACGGCTTCCTGTGGTTCGTGGCTTTTGGCGATCTTCTTGCCCACGGACCCAACACGCTTGCCTGCCGGGGTGTGTTCGGTTGGTCGGAGCAATTCATCGAAGCGATCGATCACGGCCCCGGATTGCAGTTCGCTCCAGCCCGCCTTCGTCACCGGCGGCTCTGGCCGCTCGGTCTCGACGACAGAAGACGACGTCACCGTGAGATCGGTGTGCGGCGCGTGCAGATCGAACGCCGTCACAGCGGTACCCCAATAGTCGACGTAGCGGTAGGACCGGGTCGCCGGAATGGTTTCGACACGATTGATGATCACGTTTTGCCTGGTATTCGACCGCGGGGTGAGGCGGACTTCGTTGTATGAGGCGGTGACCGCCGATTGGTAGGCGTACCCGGTTGTGTGCACCACGCGCATCTGCCACATCAGGGTTCCCCGTTCCGGGTGACCAGCAGGTCGCGGTGGCTTGCATCCGACCACGCTACCCATGGGGTGATGTGGAAGTACTGCAACGTCAACGCTTCTCCGACTTCGCGACAAGTTGCCTGAAAGCCCGCCAATCGGTTCTCCAGTGACTCGAGCAAGACACCGGGCTGCACGAATTCCAGTTCACTGCGAGCCTGGCCGAGCAACCGCTGCGCCTCGACGGTGGCCCCAATCCGGCTCTGCGGATTGTGCAAAAGCTCGTCGAGGTTATGTTCGGCCAGCTTCAGCGAGTAGAAGACCGAGCGCGGAAACCGCCGGTCGAGCAACATGAACTCCACTACCCGGGCCGCGTCCAGCACACCGCGGTAAGTGCGCAGGTAGGTGTCGTGCGCACCCGCAGAGCGCAGCAGCGTCACCCAAGCCGGCGATGACGCGCTGTCCCCTACCCGTGACAACAACAGCCGCACCGTCATGTCGACCCGTTCGATCGCGCGGCCCAGCAACATGAAGCGGTATCCGTCGTCACGCGAGAGCGTCGAGTCGGCCAACCCGGCGAACATTGCCGCGCGACCCTCGATGAAGGACAGGAACTCGTGCGGCCCAAGGCGTTTGGCGGCGCGTTCACGCTCGGCCAGGGCATTGTAAGTAGTGTTGAGACACTCCCAGATCTCGCTGGATGTCACTTCCCGCGCCGACTTTGCGTTCTCCCGCGCCGCCGAGACCGACTCGACAATCGAACAGCCGCCCTGGGTGTCGGTGCTGAAGGCCACCAGGTCGGTCAGCGACCAGACATCCAAG
>JBEKNM010000201.1:0-7603 GCA_049522835.1 Mycobacterium sp. | reverse complement strand
CTCCATGAACTGGTGATACATCGACGGCAGCCGTCGCTTGATCTCCGCGGGCGTCAAACGGGATGCGATGTCGAGGTAGACCCCGCCGTGCGGCGTGCCGCGGCCGGCTTTGACTTCCGAGTTGATGGCGCGCGCGACCTCATCGCGGGGCAGCAGGTCCGGGGTACGACGGGCCGAGTCGTTGTCCTTCAGCCACTGGTCGGCCTCTTGCTCTGTTTCGGCGTATTGGCCTTTGAACACCGGCGGGATGTAGTCGAACATGAATCGATTGCCGTCGGAGTTCTTCAGCACTCCGCCGTCACCGCGAACACCTTCGGTGACCAGGATTCCTTTCACACTCGGCGGCCACACCATGCCCGTCGGGTGGAACTGGACGAACTCCATGTTGATCAGCGTCGCTCCGGCGCGCAGCGCCAATGCGTGCCCGTCGCCGGTGTACTCCCAGGAGTTAGACGTCACTTTGAATGACTTGCCGATCCCGCCGGTGGCCAGCACCACCGCGGGCGCCTCGAACAAGACGAACCGGCCGCTTTCGCGCCAGTAGCCGAAGGCTCCGGCGATGGAGTCACCGTCTTTGAGCAACTCGGTGATGGTGCATTCGGCGAACACCTTGATCCGCGCCTCGTAGTCGCCGAGTTCGGCGTGATCCTCCTGCTGCAGCGAGACGATCTTCTGCTGCATGGTGCGGATCAGCTCCAAGCCGGTGCGGTCGCCGACGTGCGCGAGCCGTGGATAGGTGTGCCCGCCGAAGTTGCGCTGGCTGATCTTGCCGTCTTTGGTGCGGTCGAACAGCGCGCCGTAGGTCTCCAGCTCCCAGACGCGGTCGGGTGCCTCCTTGGCGTGCAGTTCGGCCATCCGCCAGTTGTTCAGGAACTTCCCGCCGCGCATCGTGTCGCCGAAGTGCGTCTTCCAATTGTCTTTCGGGTTGGTGTTGCCCATCGAGGCTGCGCAACCACCCTCGGCCATCACCGTGTGGGCTTTGCCGAACAGGGACTTGCACACCACCGCCACCCGCAGGCCGCGCTCGCGCGCTTCGATGACCGCACGCAACCCCGCGCCGCCGGCACCGATGACGATTACGTCGTAGGAGTGCCGTTCGACCTCAACCATGAAACCTCGCTCAGCGTCTTTCTCGTATACCTGAAATTATTTGTCAGCCAACAAATCTGAAGTCACTGATGGTGCCGCTGGCCACCAGCATGATGTAGAAGTCGGTGAACGCCAGGGTCCCCAACGTGGTCCACGCGAAAGCCATGTGCCGCGTGTTCAACTTGCTGACCTGTGTCCAGATCCAGTACCGCACGGGGTGTTTGGAGAAGTGCTTCAGCCGACCGCCGGTGACGTGCCGGCAGGAATGGCACGAGACGGTGTAGGCCCACAGCAGCAGCACGTTTGTGACCAAAATGACGTTGCCCAAACCGAATCCGAAACCGGTGGGCGAGTGGAACGCCATTATCGCGTCGTAAGTGTTGATCAGTGAGACCACGACCGCGAAGTAGAAGAAGTACCGGTGGCTGTTTTGGATAATCAGTGGGAGCCGGGTTTCGCCGGTGTAGTGGACACGTGGCTCAGGCACCGCACACGCGGTCGGCGACTGCCACACCGAGCGGTAGTAGGCCTTGCGGTAGTAGTAGCAGGTAATTCGGAAGCCGAGCAGAAACGGTAATACCACACTCCCCAACGGAATCCACCACGGGAAATGACCGAACCAGACACCGAGGTGGCTCGCGCCCGGCGCGCATGACGCGCTTACGCACGGTGAGTAAAAGGGCGTCAGGTAATGGTATTGAGGCACCCAGTAATTGCTGCCCAAGAACGCCCTGGTGGTTGCGTAAAGAATGAACGCTGAAAGGCCGAGGTTGGTGATCAGCGGCGCCTGCCACCACCGGTCGGTGCGCAACGTCCGCTGCGCTATTTGGGCGCGGCCAGGTGAGAAAACGCCGGACGCAGGATGGTTCGCCGTGGGTGCGCTCATCTAATGTGTTCCTCTTCGAACGGGCTGTCTGGTCGAAGGGTACACAGAGAGAGCCCTCCCGTTCGCGGGGGGCTTGGTTGTCAGGATCTATTGTGACCCCCGACACCCTCGTCGTCGACATCGCGCCAGAAGTCGGTGTCGTACTGGGTGTCGGGAATGGCGATCTTCTCGCCGGATTGCTGCACTGTGGCGCGGGCTAAGTCCAATTCCGAAACATCGGTGTCGAGTAATTCGACGTCGCTCAGAATGCGATCGGCGTCGATGACGATGCGACGCATCGCCGGGCTGTCACCGTATCGCGCCTTCAGCGAACTCACGCAGCGCCGCAGGCCGCCGATCAAATCGTGCAGTTCGGCGAGTTCAGTGATGGTGGACAACAACATCTCCTCAGCATCACGGTGTTACGGATCACAGTACGCTCTCGATACTATCCACCGGACAGGCCTGGCGTGAGGCAAGTCGCGCCGCGCGACCCGGGAGCACACATATGTCAGCTGAGCCAGGCAAAACCTCGCCCGCCGAACGCGCTGCAGCGCTGCTGGAACTGCATCAGCCAGGTAACCCGGTAATCCTGCCGACGGTATGGGACGCCTGGTCGGCGCGCCTTGCCACGGACGGCGGATTTGTCGCTCTCACTGTCGGTAGCCATCCACTGGCCGATTCGATCGGCAAGCCGGACGGCGAGGGTATGTCGTTCGAGGACGTGCTTACCCGCGTCGCCCAGATCACCGCCGCGGTCGACGTCCCGGTATCGGTGGACATCGAATCGGGCTACGGGCTGCCGGCGACCCGGCTGATCGAGGGCTTGCTGAGCGTGGGCGCCGTCGGGCTGAACATCGAGGACACCGTGCACTCCGAGGGCAAGCGGCTGCGTTCTGCCAGTGAGCATGCGGAATTGGTGGGTGCGCTGCGGTCGGCTGCCGATGCGGCCGGGGTGCATGTGGTGATCAACGCCCGCACCGATGTATTCCTGCGCAACGAGGGTGACGATTCGGACCGGGTCGATCGGGCGGTGGCGCGCCTGACCGAGGCCGCCGCGGCCGGTGCCGATGTGCTGTATCCGGTGGGCCGCCACCAGCCGGAGACATTGCGGCGCTTGGCCGCTGAGTTGCCACTGCCGATCAACGCGATCGCGCTGCCCGATCGGGACGACCCGGCATCGTTTGGCCCGCTCGGCGTCGGCCGGATCAGCTTCGGTCCGTTCCTGCAGTCCGCGCTGGCGGGCCGGGCCAAGGAAATCCTGGCCCGCTGGGGCTAACCTAGATCGGTTCCAGCATGCGATGTGGCCCTCGGAGCGCGCGGCTGACCGGATCGTCGCGACTTGGATCACGCGGGCGCGGCGGTGGGTGGGCGATGAGGTCGCCGACGTCGGGGACTTGCTCGCAGCGCCGGCAGACGCGATCTTGTCCGATCACGCCGCCGCACTCCGCGTGCCGGTAGGTCCTTCTGCTGGGCTTCTCCAGGTAATTCTCATTGCCCCAGCTGATCATCGACCAGATCACCGGCCACAGCCGGCGGCCTTTCACGGTCAACTCATACTCGTCGCGGCCGTGACTGCCGGTTACCTTGGTGAGCACGCCCTGCTCCACCAGCAATGCCAGCCGTTCGGTCAGCACCGCTTTGGGAATGCCCAGGTGGCCGTGGAAATCGCTGAAGCGCCGCGCCCCGTAGAAGGCGTCGCGCACGATCAGCAGGGTCCAGCGTTCGCCGATGATCTCCAGGGAACGCGCGATGGGGCAGCTCTCAGCAGGGTATTCGCGGGGAAGGGCCACAACATTCATTCTACCACTTGTTGGTTCAGTCACCGAACCGTATACTTGAATTTTGCAAGTTCGTTCACCGAACCACAAGGTGTGTGTGCCGCGATGAAGGCAATCAGATACGAACGCTTCGGCGGTCCGGAAGTCCTTCAGTACCTTGACCTTCCGGACCCCGCTCCTGGTCCACGCCAGCTACTCATCGAGACCGTCGCGATCGGAGTCAACTTTCCCGACATCCGCGAGCGTCTCGGTATCTACAACAAGGCCGAGACGCGCGTGGGCGGGGTGCAGCTCCCCCAGGTGGGCGGCCTCGCGGTCGCGGGCACCGTAGTTGCGGCCGGCCCGCAAACGTCAGTGGAGGTAGGCCGCAAGGTCGTGGCGCTGATGAAGAAAGGCGCGTACGCGCAACTTGCGCTCGCCGAAGAGGCGTTGTGCGCGGTTTTAGACAATGAAGCCGACAATGCCTCCCTCGCTGTGCTGGCCGGTTTCGCCGGTCAGGCGGCCTGTGCCCACCTGTTGTTGCAGGCCTCGACCACGCTGTGGCCGGGTGAGTCGCTGCTGGTGCACGGCGCGGCGGGCGGTGTGGGTGGCCTTGCGGTGCAGATCGCGAAGGCACTCGGTGCCGCGCTGGCCGTCCTCGGGCGGTACCTGTTGCTCGGTTCCACCCGCGGCCCGGGGGAGCCGTTCGCTCCGCGTCGTCTCATGACGAAATCGCAAGCCTTGATTGGCTTCTACCTCCCGGTGTTCTACGACAGGCCCGAGCTGATTGGGAACGCGCTGCGCTTTCTCGCAGACGGCCACAAGACCGGGCAGATCAAGTCCCAGGTGGACGAGGTGTTGCCCTTGAGCCAGGCCGCCGAGGCGCATCGGCGGCTGGAAAGCCGCGAGGTGCGCGGCGTTATCGTCCTCGACCCAACTATCGAATCTTGAGGAATGCCATGACAAGTAGCGTTGAATCGGCCGCAACCGTAGTGCAGCACAGCATGAACCGCATCGATATCTCCACCGGTGTGGAGTTTGAAGAGTTCAAGAGCGCTTTCGAGAAGGCGGCGCCGCCGTTCGACCCAGCCACGGTAACGGAGATCGCCGAGCGTGGCGGCACGTGGGATGAAGTCCTTGCGGCGGCGGCCATCAACGCGCCCAATGACCTGATGGTTTACGCCAAGATCGATGCGCTGCCGCTGCTGTCCCTGGCCGGCCACACGACCAAGGCGGTCGAGTACTTGCTCGGCAACCACACCATCGCCGAGACCATGTTCCGCCACGATCCGAGGGCGCTGCTCTACGCGCCGCTGCGACTGATGATCTACGCAGACTCCGAGGGCAATGCGGTGTTCTCGATGGACCAGCCCAGCGCCGCGTTCGGCAGTCTTGGCATCGCAGACGTGACCAAGGTGGGCGAGAGCCTGGATCGCAAGGTGGTGAACCTGTTGCGGGTCATCGGTGTTGACGCTGCCCGGGCCTTCTCGCTCTGACGCGCGAACGTCGAGTTGTTGGGCGATTTTGTCGCTTCGTAATTTGGCCCAACAACCCGACGTTCGGTGCGGCAGAAATTACTTCGAGATGGCGATGCGCTGCGCCTGAGTTCCGGAGTAGGCACCGGTGACCCGGACGGTCAGCACGCCCGCGTCGTACGAAGCCGCGATGGCCTCGCCGGTGACATGCGCGGGCAACTGGAACGAGCGGCGGAACGATCCGTAACGGATCTCACGCAAAGTGCGGCCGTTCTGCTCCTCCGCGTGCTCGTCGCGGTGTTCGCCGTGGATTACCAGGCGGCCCTTGTCCACCTCTACGTTGACGTCCTTCTCGACGTCTACGCCGGGCAACTCCAAGCGAACGACCGCGTCGTCGCCATCCTTGACGATTTCTGCGGCCGGCCTGAATCCGCTGCTCACTGGCTTATACCAATCCGCTGTCGCGGCGGGGCCGAAAAAGTCGCGGAACCACCGGTCGGTGTCCCAGGTCGGTCGCGACCACACTGCGAGGTTAGTCATAGGGGTTCTCCTTCTTCCTTGCTGAAGCTTCCTGAAGCCTCATTGTGAGTTTGCTGTGACCGGCGCCTTCCCGGCCGGCTATTTGTAGAAACATGAGCCGACCCCGCTTAAGTTCCACCCGGTTGTTCGCCTGCAGCGAACGGCGTCACACAGGTTGTTTTCAGGGTGTGAGGAGGACTTGATAACTGCGTCACATTTGGTCAGACCCGAGTTAATTTCGCGAAACTACTCTTGATTGCATGGCCTCAGCCGGAATTTCGCGCGCCCGCAATATGGTCCGTCACGTCGTCGTGGTCGGCCATGGCATGGTGGGCCACCGATTGGTCGAGGCGCTGCGTGCCCGTGACACCGACGGATCCTGGCGTGTCACGGTTCTGGCCGAGGAGGCGGATGCCGCCTATGACCGTGTCGGCCTGACCTCCTACACCGAAAGTTGGGACCGCGGTCTGCTGGCACTGCCCGGCAACGACTACGCCGGTGACGAGCGGGTGCGGCTACTGCTGAACACCCGTGTAACCGAAATCGACCGCGCGACAAAGTCGGTGGTTACCTCTGACGGTGAACGGCACAGGTACGACGCCCTGGTGCTAGCGACCGGTTCCTACGCTTTTGTCCCGCCGGTATCCGGCCACGACCTGCCCGCGTGCCACGTTTATCGCACGCTCGACGACCTCGATGCGATCCGCGTGGGCGCCGAAAGCGCGCGCGATGGCGGTCATACCGGTGCGGGGGTAGTGATCGGCGGCGGCCTGCTGGGGCTGGAGGCCGCCAATGCGTTGCGCCAGTTCGGGTTGCAGACGCATGTCATCGAGATGATGCCTCGATTGATGGCCCAGCAGATCGACGAGGCCGGGGGCGCGCTGCTGGCCAGGATGATCACCGACCTCGGCATCGCGGTGCATGTCGGGACGGGTACCGAATCGGTTGAATCCGTTGATACGTCGGTGCGGGTGCGCCTGACCGACGGAGAGGTCATCGACGCCCAGGTGGTGATCTTCGCGGCTGGTATCCGGCCGCGTGACGAGCTGGCGAAGGCGGCCGGATTGAGGATCGGCGAGCGTGGCGGCGTACTCACCGACTTGTCCTGCCAGACAAGCGATCCTAATATCTACGCGGTCGGCGAGGTCGCCGCCATCGAAGGGCGGTGCTACGGCCTGGCCGGGCCCGGTTACACCTCTGCTGAGGTCGTCGTGGACCGGCTGATGGACGGGGCCGCGGAGTTCCCCGAGGCGGACTTGTCGACAAAGCTCAAGCTGCTGGGCGTCGACGTGGCCAGTTTCGGTGACGCGATGGGGGCGACCGAAAACTGTCTCGAGGTCGCCGTCAACGACGCGGTGAACCGGACATACGCCAAATTAGTGCTCTCTGATGACGCCAAGACCCTGCTCGGCGGGGTAATGGTGGGCGACGCCTCGTCCTATGGGGTCTTGCGGCCCATGGTTGGCAGCCAGCTGCCAGGGGATCCGCTGGCGCTGATCGCGCCGGCCCAGTCCGAAGGCGGCGCTTCGGCTTTGGGCGTGGGTGCGCTGCCGGATTCGGCACAGATCTGCTCCTGCAACAACGTCACCAAAGGTGAGCTGAAGTGCGCCATCGCCGACGGTTGCGCTGACGTCGCCGGGCTCAAGTCGGGCACGGCGGCGGGCACGTCATGTGGCTCGTGTGTGCCCCTGCTCAAACAGCTGCTGGAAGCCGAGGGTGTGGAACAGTCCAAGGCGCTGTGCGAGCACTTCAGCCAGTCGCGTGCAGAGCTTTTCGAAATCATCTCCATCACCGAGATCCGGACCTTCTCGAGCCTGCTGGAGCGCTTCGGCCGCGGAAAGGGTTGCGATATCTGCAAACCTGTTGTTGCTTCCATCCTGGCCTCCACCGGTTCC
>JBEKNM010000200.1:0-7616 GCA_049522835.1 Mycobacterium sp. | reverse complement strand
GACAGCTGCTCGGCGGTCAGCAGGTCGCGGGCGACAGCTCGGACCAGGTGGTGAGCGTCCCCGGCCAGCGGATGTTGAGCACTGAAACCGGCTGCCCCCGGTAGCTCTGGCACCAGCCGCCGCAGCCCTGTCGAAACCAGCGCTGAGTGCACGTCGATGCGGGCCAGGTAGGCGGGCCGGTCACCAAGCACGGCGTCGAGGTCATCGGTGCTCGGCGGGATGTTCTCAGGCCACGCCGACTCATCCCAGCCATGCCCCCACACCGGCTGACCCAGATGGGCGGCCGCATAGTCGGCGACCATCTGGACGCAGTGCGCGCGCGAGCCGGCCTGCCGCAAATCCAGCCCGCTGAGCGTCAGGCCGGTCGCGCTCAGGTGGATGTGACTGTCCACGAATCCCGGCGCAACGAAGCCACCCTCGAGATCCTCGACTTCGGCGTCCGGGAATTGGCTGCGGCCGACGTCGTCGCTGCCGAGCCACGCGACGACGTCACCGCGCACCGCCATGGCCGTGGCGTCGGGGTGGGTAGGGCTGTGCACCCGGCCGTTGAGCAGCAGCTTGGTGGAAATCTGCGTCACAGTTGCAAAACTACGGGGATCCAATGACGCCGGAAGTCGGCAGGTCTACTCGTGCCGGTACGGCAAGGCCGGCGGCTCGACGTCGCGGGCATCGCCGAAGTCTCTGACGTCGGCGACATCGATGACCTCGCCGTCAATGAAGTCGCGGCGGCCGGCCGTGTCGGTAATCAGCGGTACGCGACGCTGTAAACCCCGCAGCGCAGTGGCGGCCAATACGGGGCCGGTGACCGTCCGTATCGGCGGCACCAGCAGCAACATCCCCACCGTCGTGGTGACCAGCCCGGGAACGAGGACCAGGACGGTGGCCAGGGTGACCATCGCACCGTCGCTCAGCGCGCGGCGCGGTTCCTTGAGGCCGGATCGCAACTGCTCGAGCTGGTGAATGAGATGCGACCCGGCCATCGGGACCAACAGGCCCCATCCCAGGACGAAGGTGGCCAGCAGCGCCAGCAGGGTCCAACCCCACCCGATCGTCGACACCAGCGCGATGACGACCGCGAGTTCGACAACGGCGTAGACGAGTAACAGCCGGCGCACCATGTGACGCCAACGTATGCGGGCCGCACCCGAGTTCCCCTGGTTACTCGTATTGCGGCTGCAGTTAGATGACGTTATGACGACGATTGAGATCGATACTCCCACTGGACCGATCGATGCGCTGCTGGGCCTGCCCCCGGGTGCGGGGCCGTGGCCGGGTGTGGTGGTGATCCACGACGCGTTCGGCTACGTCCCGGACAACGAGGCCATTTCCGAGCGCATCGCGCAGGCAGGCTTTGTGGCGCTCACTCCGAATATGTACGCCCGGGGCGGCCGGGTCCGCTGCGTCGCCAGAGTCATGCGCGAGCTGCTGACAAAGCGCGGCCGCGCTCTTGATGACATCCTGGCCGCCCGCGATCACTTACAGTCGATGCCGGAATGCTCCGGGCGCGTCGGTATCGCCGGCTTCTGCATGGGTGGTGGTTTCGCATTTATTATGTCGCCCAAAGGTTTTGGCGCCTCTGCACCGTTCTACGGTACTCCATTGCCCCGCCGGCTGAGCGAGACGCTGGACGGGGCCTGCCCGATTGTGGCGAGCTTCGGCAAACGTGACCCGCTGGGCGTTGGCGCACCCAACCGGTTACGCGAAGTGACCGCGGCCAAGCACATCATCACCGACATCAAGGCCTATCCCGGTGCGGGGCACGGCTTCGCGAATAAAATTCCCGGCCAGCCTTTACTTCGCATCACGGGTTTCGGCTATAACCGAGCAGCGGCCGACGACGCGTGGAGTCGCGTCTTCGCTTTCTTCGGCGAGCACCTGGGAGCGGAAAAGACGGCGTAGTTCAGCACCGACCCGAGCCGCATTTTAGCTTAAATCCCTAGGGCAACAGCACGTTTCGGTGCTGGTTCCTGCCGCCGTAGCGCTGCCACCACAGGTAGACGCCGTTGAGGTCGGGTCCCCCGTCGACAGTGGACAAGAGCAGCTGATCATCGCGGGTCCATGCGATGTCAGCGACGCCCTCGATGTGGCCACAAGCGACCTGGCCGCCGATCCGACCAGGGTCCGAGTCGTACGTCCAGGTGCCCGGCGAGACGTTCCCATCCGGGCATGGCGAGACTGCCATGCCGTCGACGCTCGCCTGGAAATCGCCGTTCAGCGCGTCCATGTTGTCGTAAAGCGTGAATCGTGCATAGGTCGAGCCGCCCGAGGCTACGTTTTGACTGCAATCCAGGCTGCCGATTGCGTTGGGAAACGCGTTGCTGGCCGGCATGCAGGAGGCGGCGGTATACCCGGTGGGCAGCAACCCTACGATTCGTTGCTGAACTTCGGTGAACTCGTGTGCGGGAACGGGATGGTTCGCAACACCTCGCACGGCCGGTTGAGTCCGCCCGGGTTCGTCTCGGTCAAACAAGAGCACCGCAGCGCCCATACCGACCAACAGTGCCAAAACCGCGAAGGCCGCAACGGCGTCGAGCCACCGAGCATGCTGTTGAATGGCCGATAGGCGCATCGTCGTCTCCTTACTGGGACCCCGGCACCAGCGCGACGGCATCGTAGCCCAATCCAACCGTGAAGACGTGGAAGCTATTCCCCTCCCGCAGCAGCAAACAGCGAGCCCGGCGCTGCCGACGGATGCCCGGGCGATTACTTCGGCGCCGTCAGCTTCTGCGACAAGACGGTCGCGAACGTGTGCGTATCGCCCGGCCAACGTGCCGACATGTAGTTGCCATCGTCGACAACGAATGCCGCTCGCGAGTCGGTGGCCGTATCACGCACCATTCCGGAGCTCTTGAGCCACCACCGCGGCGTTTTGCGGGTGACGTCACAGAAATCCGCGGGGTCCTTGAGGGCGCGGGTGACTTCGGACTGCACCGACATGTAGCCGCCCGGCTGGCCGGGCTCCTCGGTGTAGGTGCGGTAGTAATCGCGATCCCAGAATCGGGTGAGCCGGGTTAGGTGCCAGGCGAGGCGCTCCATGGCCCAGGTCAACGCTGTGGTCTTACGCCCGTAAAGCACCGAGCGACCGGTGGTGGGATCAACGCTGCGAGCGGCAAGCAGCACCCCGTGACAGATCGCGGCCACGATCACCCCGCGGGCAAAGGCGTCCACGACGAGTCGTTGCAGGATGTCGCTGTCGATATATGCGCGCATTCCGCGGGCGCGATGTCCACCCGGCAGCAGCAACGCGTCGATGTCGTCGAGGGTGGCTTGGGCCCAGCTGAAGGGGTGTTGGTACTCGCCTGACTGCAGCATGGCCTGGTATGCGCTGCGGCCGTTCTTGTTCGCCCGCAGCATCAGCCCGATTATCGGGATCGCGCCCAACACCGGTAACACAGACCAGACGTCCAAACCGCGACCGGTCACCATGACGTCGTCGGCCTGCCCGGGCGTGCCGCTTTCGGTGGCAAAGATCACCCGGTGGCCGTTCTCGGTCAAGACGCGCCAACTGACCGCCACCTCGGTCGGGTCGAAGTCACGGTCCGGAATCGGGATCAACACAGTGCCCATCACGGGTCCGCTCAGCTGCCAGCCACTTTGAGCTCGAGACCGACATTGTTGTGCATACCGCCGCGCAGCTTGCTGACGAAGTTGAACACCCCGCCCAAGATCCCGTAGCGCTTGCCAATCGCGTCGTAGACGGCGCCGGTTTGCGATTTGTCAAGGACGGCCGCGGTGCCCTCAACGTCCTCGCTCGTCGGACGACCACGCATGTTGCAGGTGGCCATCGTGACCCGGGGGGTATTGCGGATCCGCTTGACCTTCCACGACTTCCCCTCGGTGATCACCAGCAAGCGGTCGCCGCGCTCTGTGTCCAAGGCGGCCCAGATCGGAGTGGGTTTGGGCCTGCCGTCCTTGGTGAAGGTGGTCAACAGGATGTACTGCGCCTTGGCGAGGTCGGCAAAAGTGGGCGTCACGGTGCCAACCTACCGGGCTCAGCCCTCCAGATCACCCTCGGTTTCCAGCAGCGCCTGGCGCAGCCCGTCAAGGGTTTCCTGTTGCGGCTCGGCCCACATGCCGCGACCGGCAGCCTCCAGCAGCCGTTCGGCCATACCGTGTAGTGCCCACGGGTTGGACTCCGACATGAACTTCCGGTTCTCCGGATCCAGCACATAGCGCTCGGTGAGTTGTTCGTACATCCAGTCGGCCATTACCCCGGCGGTGGCGTCGTAGCCGAACAGGTAGTCGACTGTTGCTGCCATCTCGAATGCGCCCTTGTAGCCGTGCCTGCGCATCGCGGCCATCCACCGCGGATTGACCACGCGGGCGCGAAATACCCGTGTGGTCTCCTCCGACAGCGTGCGAGTGCGGATCGCATCGGGTCTGGTGTTGTCGCCGATATAGGCGGCCGGTGCTTGGCCGGTCAGTGCTCGCACCGTGGCCACCATGCCGCCGTGGTATTGGAAGTAGTCGTCGGAGTCGGCGATGTCGTGTTCGCGGGTGTCGGTGTTCTTGGCGGCCACCGCGATGCGCCGGTACTGACGGTTCATATCGTCAATCGCCTCGCGGCCGTCCAGGTCACGCCCATAGGCGAATCCGCCCCAGGCCGTGTACACCTGCGCGAGGTCCGCGTCGTCGCGCCAGTTGCGGCTGTCGATCAGCTGCAACAGCCCGGCCCCATAGGTGCCCGGCTTGGATCCAAAAATTCGTGTGGTGGAACGCCGTTGGTCGCCATGCTGGACCAGGTCGGCCTGGGCGTGCGCGCGCACATAATTGTCGTCGGCTGGCTCGTCGAGGTCGGCGACCAACCGGACGGCGTCGTCGAGCATCGTCACGACATGCGGGAAGGCATCCCGGAAAAACCCGGAGATCCGTACGGTCACGTCGATGCGCGGGCGCCCCAGCTCGGCCAGCGGAATCGGCGTCAGGCCGACGACGCGCCGCGACGCGTCGTCCCACACCGGCCGAACACCCAGCAATGCAAGCACTTCGGCAATGTCGTCGCCGGATGTGCGCATCGCCGAAGTGCCCCATACCGACAGTCCAACCGACTGCGGCCACTGCCCATGGTCTTGCTGATAGCGGGCGAGTAACGAGTCTGCAAGTGCCACACCTGCTTCCCACGCCAGCCGGGACGGTATCGCTTTGGGGTCGACGGAGTAGAAATTGCGCCCGGTAGGCAACACGTTGACTAGGCCGCGCAGCGGTGACCCCGACGGCCCGGCCGGGATGAACCGCCCGTCCAGCGCCCTTAGTACCTGGTCGATTTCGGACGCTGTGCCGGCCAGCCGGGGCACCACCTCGGTGGCCGCGAACCGCAGGACCGCCGCGACGTCCGCGTTGTCGGTGAGGCGTTCGGGGGCGTCTGGATCCCAGCCGGTGGCCTGCAGCGCGGCAACGAGTTCCCGGGCCGCGGCCTCGGCCTGGTCGACCGACGACCGCTCGTCGGTGCCGTCCTCGGCCAGCCCGAGTGCCTGTCGCAGGCCTGGAAGGCTCTGCTCGCCGCCGAACAGCTGGCGGGCCCGCAGGATAGCCAGCACCAGGTCGACTTCCGGTTCCCCCGTTGGCTTTTGGCCCAGAATGTGCAGACCGTCGCGGATCTGGACGTCCTTGATCTCGCATAGCCAGCCGTCGACGTGCAGGATCATCTCATCGAACGAGTCCTCGGCGGGCCGCTCGGTCAGTCCCAAATCGTGGTCCATCTTGGCGGCCCGGATGAGTGTCCAGATCTGTTGGCGGATGGCGGGCAGCTTACCGGGATCCAGCGCGGCGACGTTGGCGTGCTCGTCGAGCAACTGCTCCAAACGCGCGATATCGCCGTAGGTTTCGGCGCGCGCCATCGGCGGGATCAGGTGGTCGACGAGCACCGCGTGCGCCCGCCGCTTGGCCTGGGTTCCTTCACCGGGGTCGTTGACCAGGAACGGGTAGATCAACGGCAGGTTTCCCAGCGCGGCGTCGGATCCGCAGGCCGCCGACATGCCCAGCGTCTTTCCCGGCAACCACTCCAGGTTGCCGTGCTTACCCAGATGGACCACGGCGTGAGACCCGAATCCGGCGTCGAGCCAGTGGTAGGCGGCCAGGTAGTGGTGGCTGGGCGGCAGGTCCGGGTCGTGGTAAATGGCAACAGGATTCTCCCCGAAGCCGCGGGGCGGCTGCACCATCAGCACGAGGTTTCCGGCCTGCATTGCGGCGATGACGATCTCACCGTCGGGGTCGTTGGTGCGGTCCACGAACAGCTCGCCCGGCGGCGGGCCCCAATGTGCCTGCACGGCTTCGGTGAGTTCAGCGGGCAGGGTCGCGAACCAGGCCCGATAGTCTCTGGCTGACAGCCGAATCGGGTTGCCGGCCAGTTGTCCTTCGGTGAGCCAGTCGGGATCTTGTCCGCCGCGTTCGATGAGCGCGTGTATCAAGGCATCACTATCAGCGGCATCGACACCAGGCAGGTCGCCCACCTGATACCCGCGATCGCGCATCGCCCGCAGCAGCGCGACCGCGCTCGCCGGGGTATCCAGGCCGACCGCGTTGCCGATGCGGGCGTGCTTTGTGGGGTAGGCCGAGAACACCAAGGCCACCCGCTTTTCGGCCGGTGCGACATACCGCAGCTGCGCGTGCCGGACCGCCAGTCCTGCGACCCGCGCGCAGCGCTCCGCGTCGGCGACATAGGAGATCAAGCCGTCGTCGTCAATCTCTTTGAACGAGAACGGAACTGTGATGATGCGGCCGTCGAATTCGGGCACCGCCACCTGACTGGCCACGTCGAGCGGACTAAGCCCGTCATTGTTATCACACCACTGACTGCGGGAGCTGGTCAGGCACAGACCCTGCAGGATCGGGATGTCCAGGGCCGCCAGGTGTTCGACGTTCCAGCTGTCATCAAGGCCGCCAGCCCCCGCCGTCGCTGCCCTCAAACCGCCGGCGGCCAGCACAGTGACCACCATGGCGTCGGCCTCACCAAGCCTTTGCAGCAGTTCCGGTTCGGCGGTGCGCAGCGAAGCGCAGTAGACGGGCAGCGCCCGCGCACCGGCATCCTCGATCGCCTGGCACAGCGACTCGACGTACGCGGTGTTGCCGGCCAGGTGCTGCGCGCGGTAGTACAGCACGGCGATCGTCGGGCCCGTTTTTCCGGCATCCGGGCGCTCCAGCACACCCCAGGTCGGCGTCACCACCGGCGGGGTGAAGCCGAAGCCGGTCATCAGCACCGTGTCCGACAGGAAGGCGTGCAGTTGACGCAGGTTGTCCACGCCGCCGTGCGCCAGGTAGATGTGGGCCTGCACGGCGATACCGGCCGCAAGGGTGGACAGGCCGGTCAACTCAGCGTCGGCGGCCTGCTCACCGCTGACCAGCACAGTCGGGACACCGCTGGCGATCACCGTGTCGATGCCGCTCTGCCAGGCGCGGTAGCCGCCGAGAATCCGGACCACCACGATCGAAGCGTCGGCCAGCAGGTCGGGCAGTTCCTCTTCGGACAGCCGCGACGGGTTGGCCCACCGGTAGCTTTTGCCGCTGGAACGCGCGCTGATCAGGTCGGTGTCAGACGTCGACAGCAGCAAAATGGTCGGGTCAGCCACCCATCATTCCTACCCCAGCAGGGCTCAGCGGCTGGCCTCGGCTACTACTCC
>JBEKNM010000199.1:0-7618 GCA_049522835.1 Mycobacterium sp. | reverse complement strand
CATCGCCAGCACGACATCGACCCGGGTGATACGAAGCAGTAAGCGCCGGTGCTGGCCTGCGTCGGGATGTCCGTGCCGGTCGAGGGCCAGACCCGAGTGCAGGTACACCGCATGCGGCATCACCGTGGCGCCCAGGATCGCGGCGGCCAGCAGCACGCTTTCGGTACCGCGGAATCGCGGCACCAGGCCGCCGATCACGGCTTCGGGCGGCGGCGTCGCGACAAAGAAACTGGCCGCGAAGCCGACTGCAATGATGAGCAGCAATCCGGTGATGACACGCTCGAAAAGAAGCTGTCCGTGGCGGTCTTGGATCGCCAGCAGCAGCAACGAGACCACGCCGGTGATCACCCCGCCAATCAGCAGCGGCAAATCGAACAGGATGTGCAGGGCAATGGCTCCGCCGACCATTTCAGCCACATCGGTTGCCATCGCGACCAGTTCGGCCTGCGCCCAAAACGCCAGCCGCATCGGACGGCTCATCTGATTGCCGATCGCCTCAGGCAGCGATCGACCGGTTACCAACCCGAGTTTCGCCGACAAGTACTGCATCAGACCCGCCAGCACGTTGGCCCCGACGATGACCCACAGCAGCAGGTAGCCGAACTGGGCGCCGGAGCTGACGTTGGCCGCGACATTTCCGGGATCGACATAGGCGATCGCGGCGACGAACGCCGGTCCGAGCAGATACCAGCTCGCCTTGAGCGGGGCCTGGGTGTCCTGCGCCAACGTTCCGACCCTCGTTCCACATTTCCGAATTAAAAAGTGAGGTTAGCCGAAAACCCTCGCGTGTAGACCACCGCCCGGTACATGGCGCTCCGGACATCGCTGGTAGGCGGCCGCCGTCACCTCAGCCGACGGTGACGGGTCATCGGCGAGAGAGCAGGACCGGCCGGTGTGCGCAATCGCCTCGCCGATCTTTGGACAGAGCTGTCGTAACCGTCTCGATGTCACCGAGGAGCGTCGACTCAGCTCAGCGCGTACAGCCCTTTGCCGGTGACCAGAGGCAGGTCCAGGGTCGTAACGATACCCGGCGGCGCGGCCACCACCGCCGGAATCGCGTTTACGATCCGCATCGCGGTTGCGACCAGTCCGGCGTGGTTGTGATCGCCCTTGCGACTGCTCAGGCAGATGTCCATGGCGTAGGACGGTTCGCCTGTGACTTCTATGCGGTATGAACCGCCGGGCTGCGCGGGCTGCGGCCAGTCAGGGCACAGATCCTCGCGCAATCGGGTGACGTGTTCTAAGACTATGGCGGGTTCCCCGTTGACCATGCCGAGCACTTCGAACCGCACCCCCGCGGCGCTGCCTTTGGGGATGTGACCCGACGCGATATCGAAGTCCTCAGGTGCCGGCTCCCGCACGTACTTCTCGGTTACCTCGTCCAGCGAAATACCCAGGCCCGCAGCCAGTTGCCGGATCACCGATCCCCACGCCAGGCTCAGCACACCCGGCTGCAGCAGCATTGGGATCTCGTCGAGCGGCTTGCCGAAGCCCATCACGTCGAACATGACGACGGCGCTGTCGTAGGTGGCGTAGTCGACGATCTCCATGCACCGCACCTGCTGGATGTTCTGACAAGTGCCGGCTAACGCCAGCGGCAGCAAGTCGTTGGCGAAGCCCGGATCGATTCCGTTGACGTATAGGCTCGAATTACCTTCGCGGGCAGCATCTTCCAGGGGCTTGATGAGTTCCTCGGGGATCACTTGCCACGGGTACTGCAGAAAGACCGGGCCGCTGCCGACGATGTTGACTCCGGCAGCCAGCACGCGCCGGTAGTCCTCCAGGGCCTCGGGTAGCCGGTTGTCGGCCATCGCGTTGTACACGGCGCAATGCGGCCCGGTCGCGAGCACCGCGTCCAGATCGGTACTGGCTCGCACGCCGGTCGAATCCGGAAGTCCGGCAAGCTCGGCCGCGTCCTTGCCCGCTTTGGCATCCGATGACACCCATACGCCGGTGAGCTCGAACTCCGGGTTGCTGATAAGTGCCCTCAGCGCGTGGACGCCGACATTACCGGTGCCCAGTTGGACGACGGGTATGGGCATGAGCGGGCTCCTTGGCGGTCGGGGTTCACAGGTCAGGGACGGGTATGTCGAGATTGGGAAAGGTGAGGCCGCCGTCGACCTCCAGCGTCTTGCCGGTCAGAAAGCTTCCGGCCGGAGAAGCCAAATAGACTGCGGCAGCAGCGATGTCGACGGGATCGCCGAGGCGGCGCATTGGTGTCACCTTCTCCATCGGCTTGCGTAGTTCGTCGTTGGAAGCCACCACGTCCAGGGCGGAGGTGAGGATCGACCCCGGTGCGATGGCGTTGACCCGGATGCGTGGGCACAGGTCCAGCGCCGCGAGCCGGGTGTAGTGAGACAGCGCGGCTTTGGCGGTGCCGTATGCGGCGAAACCACGCCCGGCCAGCCGGCCCATCGTCGAGCTGATGTTGATCACGCTGCCGCCGCCAGAGTGCTCGAGCATCAACGGCACCGCTGCGACAGTCAACGCATGGGCGGTGCCGACATTGAACGTGAACGCATCTTTGAGATCCTTGGTTGAGGTGGTCAGCAGTGTGTTGGGCATGGTTCCGCCGACGTTGTTGACGACGATGTCTAGTTTTCCGAATGCCTCGACGGCCTGATCGGCTAGCTGCGCGGTTACCTCAGGGTGGGCCAGGTCGGCGGTAACGATGTGAGCGCGCCGGCCGGTGGCACGGATCTGTTCGGCGACGGCGTCGAGTTCGGATTGCGTTCGCGAAGCGATGACCACATCCGCGCCAACCTCGGCGAAAGCCAGCGCGATGGCCGCACCGAGGCCGCGGCCGCCACCGGTGACGACGGCGACTTTATCGTCGAGACGGAACCTGTCCAGGATCATTGCGGCCTCTCCACGTTGAGTTGACGGCCGAAACGGTAGCAAGCCTCGCCGCCTCGGAACGCAGGATTTGAAACAGGTTCTAGTTTGTCATACGGTCCAGCGATGTACCGACCTCGGTCCACGCACTGCCCACGCCCGCAGCCGCCCGATGCGCGTCGGTTACTTTGCTGCCGCTTTCGAGCGGGCCTTTCTGGCCGGGGCCTTCTTAGCGGTCGTCTTCTTCGCCGGTGCCTTGCCCTCACCGGAGCGCGCCTTGACGCTGGCCTCCAGCTTGGCCAGCAGGTCGGAGACGTCTTCGCTCTCGTCCAGCTCGGCAGGTTTCTCGTCAGCGGTAAACGCTTCCCCGCCTTCAAGTTTCGCCTCGATTAGCTCTTGCAGCTGCTCCTGATAGGTGTCGTGATAGCGGTCCGGATTGAATTCGTCGGCCATCGACTCCACCACCTGTCCGGCCATCTTGAGTTCGGCGGGCTTGATCTCGACCTTCTTGTCCAGCACCGGGAAGTCAGGATCACGGATCTCGTCGGGCCACAGCAAGGTGTGCACCACCATGACCTCACGTTTGCCAAAGTCCTTGACGCGCAGCGCAGCCAACCGGGTCTTGTTACGCAGCGTGAAATGAACGATCGCCATCCGATCGGTCTCGGCCAGCGTCTTGGCCAACAGCACATAGGATTTCGACGACTTGGAATCCGGCTCCAAAAAGTAACTGCGGTCGAACAGCATCGGGTCAACATCGCTGGCCGGGACGAACTCCAGCACCTCGATCTCGCGGCTGCGCTCCTCGGGCAAGGTGGAGATGTCGTCGTCGGTGATCACCACCATTTGGCCGTCGGGGAACTCGTAGGCCCGGGCGAGGTTTGCATACTCGACGACCTCGCCATCCTCCTCACACACGCGCTTGTACCGGATTCGTCCGTTGTCCTTGTCGTGCACCTGATGGAACTTGATGTCGTGGTCCTGGGTGGCGCTATACACCTTTACCGGGACGTTCACGAGCCCGAACGCGATCGAACCCTTCCAGATGGAGCGCATGCAGTCAGTATGCCCACACGGTTGGGTTGCCTAACAGCGCGTTGGGGCTTGTGCCGGGATTAACGTAATTTGCCCGCTTCCGAGCGACAACGATGCAACCGGGTGTTTTCGGTGAGGTCCGGGACGGGGCGCGTTAATGCTCGGAGGTGGGCAGTTTGCCGCCCGAAGCTGCTGCGCTGACATGAACCGCATAGGGCAGGAAACTGATTCAGCCAGCCCCCGCTGCGGCGTTCAGGGCGGCTCGATCGGGTAGGTCGGCGCCAGGGCGGCCGACCGTCAACGCCGACGCCAGGCTAGCTGCCTCCAGTGCGGTGGTCAGGGCGTCGAACCCGATGCGGCCAAGTTCGGCTCGCCGGTCGGCGCCCAGCAACCCCAGTCCCCATAGCGCGTCGACCAGGCCGACCATGAACGCGTCGCCCGCTCCGACGGTATCCACGACGTGAACCGGCCTGGCGGCCACTCGGGCCTCGCCGGTTGCGCAAAACGCGACCGAGCCCCGATCACCCAAGGTCAGGACGACGAGCGCAGGTCCCGACGCCAGCCAGGTTCGGGCGGTCTGTTCCGGTTCGTGGTTGGGATCGATCCAGCGCATATCTTCGTCACTCACCTTGACGATGTCGCTGCGTTCGACGAGGCGTTCGATGCGTTCCCGAGCTTGATCCCGGTGCGTAATCAGTGACGGACGCACGTTGGGGTCGAAGGTCACACTGGCAGACACGCGATAGGCGTCAAGCAGCGCGGCGACCGCCAAGCAGCCCGGCTCGCGCACCGCGGCGATAGATCCGGTGTGCACGAACAGCGGCGGCGCGACCGGAGGTGTTCCGGAGAGCTGCCAATCGATGTCGAACCTATAAGTGGCCGACCCGTCGTCAGCAATCGTCGCGACCGCGCTGGGCGTCCGGCCAGCCGAGATGCTTCCCGGAACCAGTTGTGCACCAGAGCCTTTAACGTATTCAGCGATGCGCTGGCCGGGTTCGTCGTCGCCGATATAGGTCAGGAAATCGACAGCGCGGCCCAGCCGGGCCAGTCCGACCGCAACGTTGAGCGGGCTCCCCCCAACATAGGAGCCGACATGCTCGACGTGGCCGTCGAAGGTATCGATCAGGGCTTCACCGATCACCAGCCCGCGAGTCATGGCCTCACCGCCTTCGTATCGCCGCGCAGCAGCACCTCTAGCGTTGCCCGTGCCCCGCGGGTATGCAATGAATCCAGCGCCCAGCGGTACGCCTCGACGAAGCGGGGTACCCGGGCCAGCTCGCCAAAAAGCGCGGTGTTCTCGATAAAGGCGGTCGGATGGACTTGCTGAGACCGCGCGATTGGCACCAGCGAACCCGCCAGGTTGTCGACGACCTCGATTGGTTCGCCACGCTCATCTACCGCCTCGGCATAGCGCGCCCAGCTTGCTACCGTCGCCGACGCCAGCCGGATGGGCCCGCCAGCGGCCAGGTTGGCGCGGAGCACCGGAAGCAGCCATTTCGGGATGCGATCCGAGGAGTACGCGCACAACCGCGCCACGGTGTCACGCACTCCCGGGTTGGCGAAGCGCTCGATAAGCCCCCGGCTGTAGGCATGCAGATCGATCCCGGGAACTGGCCGTAGCGTCGGGATGCCTTCGGTATCGAAATAGGCCAGCAGGAATTCGGCGAACAACGGGTCGCGCGCCGCGTCGTGGACCATGCGGTACCCGGACAGCGCAGCGAAATAGCACAGGCACTGGTGACCGGCATTGAGCAGCCCTAGTTTCATCGACTCGTACGGGCTCACATCGTCGACTAGCAGGACACCCGCCTCTTCCAGCGGCGGCCTGCCGTCGGCGAAGTCGTCCTCGAGCACCCAGGCGGCGAACGCCTCGGCCACCACCGGCCATTCGTCGGCGACGCCGAAGTCGCGTTCTGCCCCGGCGATGATGTCGGGGGTGGTGGCCGGGGTGATGCGGTCCACCATCGAACACGGGAACCGGGTGTGTTCGGCGATCCAATCGGCCACGCCCAGCCGCAGGAGTTCGGCATGCGCGATGACGGCCCGTCGCGCGACCTCACCATTGTGCTCGATGTTGTCGCACGACACGATCGTCGGCGAGACGATGCCGCGGTCGCGACGCCGGGCCAGTGCCTCGGCGATCAGGCCGAAGACGGACTCACGGTCTCTGACCTGGTAGCCGCCCTCGGTGATGGTCATCGAGATGATGCGGGTCGTCGGTGCGGCCAACAGCTCGATCGTCGCCTGCGGATCATCGGGGGCATAGCGGTAGTCGACGATCGAGCCGATTACCCGCGCGTCCCGACTGCCGTCGGGGTGTTCCAAGATCAGCGTGTACAAGCCGTTCTGGTCCCGCAGCACGTCTCTCATTCGGCGGTCGGCCGGCATCACTCCTATCCCGCAGATGCCCCACTCCCGTGCCAGTCCTTGCTCGAGCAACGTGTCGACATACATGGCCTGATGTGCCCGGTGAAAGCCACCGACACCGAAATGCGCGATACCGACCCCGACGCCGACACGGTCATAGCTCGGCGTCGCGATCGGTAGTCGGCGCACGGTGGCGCTGTTCAGCCGAACCACGGTGTCGACGGTACCGGCGCCCGCTTCAGGTGTGCCCGCCCGCCACGTACGTTTGAACCATGGTTTCGACGGCGGAGCAGCAAGTGAAGCTGACAAACGCCGACAAGGTGCTCTACCCGGCAACGAGCACCACGAAAAGCGACGTGTTCGACTACTACACCCGCATCGCTGAGGTGATGGTGCCGCACATCGCCGGGCGTCCGGCCACGCGTAAGCGCTGGCCCAACGGCGTCGAGGAACCTTCATTCTTCGAAAAGCAGCTGGCGTCATCGGCACCTGACTGGCTGCCCAGGGCCAGCGTGGTGCATCGGTCCGGAACGACGACCTACCCGATCATCGACAGCCCGACCGCGCTGGCCTGGATCGGACAGCAAGCCGCGCTGGAAGTACACGTGCCGCAGTGGCGGTTCATCGGAGAGCCCGGCGAGCTGAAGCCGGGCCCGGCAACACGATTGGTCTTCGACCTGGATCCGGGCGACGGCGTCACGATGGCCCAGCTGGCCGAGGTGGCCCGTGCCGTACGGGATCTGATCGCCGATATCGGGTTGACCACCTTCCCGCTCACCAGCGGTAGCAAGGGGCTGCACCTGTACACTCCGCTGGATGAGCCGGTGAGCAGCAGGGGCGCCACTGTGTTAGCCAAACGCGTTGCGCAGCAACTGGAAAACGCGATGCCCGCCTTGGTCACCTCGACCATGACCAAGAGTTTGCGGGCCGGAAAGGTGTTCCTGGACTGGAGCCAGAACAGCGGCTCGAAGACCACCATTGCGCCTTACTCGCTGCGCGGCCGGGAGCACCCGACCGTCGCGGCGCCACGCAGCTGGGAGGAGCTCGACGACCCGGCGCTGGGTCAGCTGCGCTACGACGAAGTGCTGGCCCGGGTCGCCCATGACGGCGATCTGCTGGCGTTACTGGACGCCTTGGATAGCCGGGCATCCAGCACTGATCGGCTGACCAAGTACCGCAGCATGCGCGACGCCTCGAAGACTCCTGAGCCGGTGCCGAAGCTGAAACCCGCTACCGGTCAGGGCAATACGTTCGTCATCCAGGAACACCACGCCCGCCGGCTGCACTACGACTTCCGGCTGGAAAGAGACGGCGTGCTGGTGTCGTGGGCGGTGCCGAAGAACCTTCCGGACACCACATCGGTCAACCATCTAGCGGTGCA
>JBEKNM010000198.1:0-7627 GCA_049522835.1 Mycobacterium sp. | reverse complement strand
GCGATCGGGTCAATCAAGTGCCTGTACGCCTCCACTACAACCGAATCGGTCGGCCGACCGAGGTAAAGAACTGGAAAGCCGCCTCCAGCGCCCCAGCGGCCGGTCGCAGATCGACCTGCAAGCGCATTTGCCAAGTATTTGGCAGGGACGTGGCGTTGCCAGGTGCCCGCCACGCTGGTGGGTGTGGCCTGAGCCAGCCGGGCAGGCAGCGAATCCATTCCTCACATGCCTCCCGCGACCCATTTCGCTTCATCCAAGACGCGGTCGAAGTCGCCTTCGGTGAGCAGGTCGATGGGGCGACGCATGTCGAGGTTGCGGTTTCGGGAGTGAAACCAGATATCGATGCCCTCCGGTGTATACGAATCACTGAGAATGTCCACAATTGCGTGGACATCCAATAGTTTCTCGGCCGATCTGCCTCGCGGAGCGTTGTGCCCGCTAGCCCAGTTCTGCACGGAGCGCGGGCCCGTTCCTACCGCTTTGGCCAGCTCCGCTTGGGTGATTCCGGAGCTGGTGACCTTCTCCACTACGCGCATGTACGTCACCGACGCACTGTTGTCGGCCCGCTTGGTCGCGCGGGGTCGGTTTGTTGATGTCCGGATATCACTCATTGGCCAGGGCTCTTTCCCACATGCTAATAATGGTTCGCATTTTGTTGCGGGTCAAGTTGCGTGCTGTGTTTCGCCCGATGGTACGATATCGGTACGAAGGAGGTTGACGGTCATGGCCGAGTTGCTCATCAGGGCGTCCTTGCAAGACCAGGCCCTTCTTCGAAGGATCTTCGGGACAGACACCCAACAGCCTCGTGCATCCTTGCGGCCTGACCGCATTGTCGTGGACGCGCACGTTCCCGCGCGGACGTCCGAGTTTTCCCAGATCGCTCGTCAATCCGGAGTTGCCTTCATCATTGACCCACAGACCTATCTCTTCCAGGACGCGCAGCCTGTTGGTGATCGTTGGTCCAGTTTGCCCTTCGGCCTGCCGCGGGCCCTGACACCCGAAGAGGCGTCTCGCCCGGTGTTTCTGTCCGACCTCACCCGGCGGGCGATTGACTACCAAGTAGTTCACGGAGCGACTGCCATCATCCCGCCGTACGTCCACATCGATCGACCCGGAAGCGAGTGGATCGACATACAGGCCGGAATGTGGGACTACGTACGGGAATACCTCGACAACGAAGCGATCGCCCTACCCGTTCTAGCGGTCATGGCCGTCGGCTGGCGGATGTTGCAACCCGTCAACGGAACGCGCGCGCTTGGCCCCATGATGCGGGCACTCGCCGATCTTGCGCCGCGGGAGGTCGCTTTGGCGGCGTCGAAGATCGACGATGGCGCACACCCGGACGAACGCGCGATGGACCTGGTCCTCATGGTCGAACAGCTCAGAAACGACCACTCGGTCCTCCTCTGGCAGCAGGGTCGCCTGGGGGAATTAGGTATCGCAGCAGGCGCCCAAGGGTACGAAACCGGAATTGGTTGGCGTGAACGCTGCGACCTGCCAGCAACGATGTCGAGCCGGCGGCGAGCTCAATCGGGTGGTTCCCGGTCTGGGCGGCCGGTATTTGTAGCACCACTGGGTCGAAGCGTCGACAAGCGCAGCCTTGAGGAGATCTGTCACCACCGCGACATCTGGACGCGTCTGATCTGCACAGATACGGATTGCTGTCCCGACGGTGGTCGGGCAATCCTCGACAACGGACGCGGGCACACCGTCGTACAGCGCGCCCGCCGACTCAGCGAACTAGGACGAATAGAGACGCCGGTATGGCGATGGCAGAACCTCGCGGAAGCCGCCGATCGCGGTCTAGAACTCGCATCGAGAATCAACCGACTGGCGCATACGAGCAGCTCGATCACCCGAGTCGATACGCGCGCACTGTTCGCCATAAGTAGCGTCAGTCACCTCAGACGACTGGATCAGCGGGCCAGTGGAGTTGCATAGGATCACTCCCTTCGCGGTACTGCAGGAGGGCGTGCTCCGACAGGTGCCATCTGCTGACCACACCGAGCGACATACTCCGAAACAACGTTCGGCGGAATGTAGACCCGCCAACAACTCATAGTGGCGATGTCAACCTGAACTGGCCCCGCTGTGACGGCGGTAGTTGGCCCCATTTGAGTCCGATTAGTCGAAGAACCTTTAGAGCATTTTCCTACTGCAAGCCGCTCACGGCCGAGATCATCATTGCCCGTACGCCGAGGACGGCGTGGAGCGCGAGAGCTGGATACAGACAACTCGCGCTGCCCGGCCAACGCGCTGCACACCGCAGTAGCCACCTCCTGTAGGGGAATGGCTGTTGTGTTAGAACCGCAGCCGACGGGCGAGTAGCGTCAGCGACATGGCGCTTGCCCCGTCCGCTGGGGCGCGCGGTTCGTATCTCAAACAAGTACTTGCTCAACCCCGTCCTGGGCGCACTTGCCGGGCGAAAAAACCCGTACGCCGCCGCCATCCGGCACACCGGCACAAAATCAATCGGAACGAAGCCCCGGGTTGAGAACAGTCTGGTTCGTATCGGTTTGCTGTCGGTTCGGTGGCGGCGGACGGGAGCTGCCAGCGCGGTGTATGAGCGTGGGATTGTTCAGCTAGGTCGTGGCGCCTGCCCGCTGAGCGCTGCGGATGTTGGTGCTCTGGATAACGGTGGCTAGTTGGCCGGCGATGGCTGGTGTGGTGGCGATTGTCGAGGCGGATTGGTGGGTGTGGGGGTTGCCGTTTGCGTCAGTGACGTGCGCTCCGGCTTCACGGGCCATGAGTGTTCCTGCGGCAGTGTCCCAGGGTTTGTTGGACATCATGATGCAGGCATCTATGGCTCCTTCGGCGACGAAGGCGAGGTCGAGCGTTGCCGCCCCGAACATGCGGATGCGTTCGACGCGGGGTACGAGTTCAGCGGTAAGCGCGAGCCGGTGCCGATTTTGCGTGGCGGCCTCAGTGCCGACGGCGTAGTCGCCTAGGGACACGATGGCCTCATTGAGGCTGTCGGTATGGCTGGTGGTGATCGGTTGGCCGTTGAGGAATGCGCCGTTGTCTTTGATGGCGTGGTAGGTGCGGCCGAGCAGGGGTGCTCGGGTGACGGCGACGACGGTGCGGCCGCAGTGCAGCAGTGCGAGGGATACCGCGCACAGAGGTAGTCCATGGACGAAGTTGGACGTTCCGTCGATGGGATCGAGAACCCAAAGCCATTCTGCCGTATCAATGTTTGGCTGGTGTTGGGATTCTTCGGCAAGCAATTCAATGTCCGGCGTGGTCTGGATCAGGTAGTCGGCTATGTCGCGCTGAATCGCGAGATCGATATCGGTTACGAGGTCACGGTCACCTTTATGGTGCACCGAGCCTGGATGCGACGATCCCAGGGTGTCGGCACCGATTTGCGTTGCTTGCCAAGCGATTTCGAGAAAATCTTGGTTGGTTTTCATGTGACAGGCTTGCCTCGCTTCCAGTAGTACTCGAACACGTAGGTAAAGACGGAGAGTAGTCCGGGCGTCTGCTCCTGCCTTTCGATCATAAGGGTCGGCGATTCCACGCCGCGTGCGGCACGTTGGTGACTTTCGCCGACCGGTTGGCAAAGGACGGCGGCAAGGACGGCAGAGGCATCGCGGCGGACTAGGAATCCGGCCCATAGATTCCCGAAATCCCATGCTATCCAGGTGATCGCGCTAGGTGTGGACCAACATCATCGACAACGCGATGGCCGCGATGCGCGACACCGTCGGCACGCTGACCATCCGCACCTCGCGCGAGCGCGAGAACATGGCCCGCATCGAAATCTGCGCCAGGACCGTGAGTCCCCGAGCGGCTCGCACATGGTTTCCTTGCGCTACAGGGCAATTCGACGGTGATGGATCTCACGTAGTTGGCGTGTTTGAATGCGACCTGCAGGGGGCACGGCAAGCGGTGTGGGGGATGTCACAAAATTGCCCGCGGAGGCTTCGCCGAAAGTCGTTGCTGGCAAAGCGTAATTCTCAACAGTCCAACACTTTTGCTGTCACACGCCGTCCGTCGCCGCATCCATGGGCGCCGGTCAGACAGTGGGTTACATTTCTCAGTGATCGACGTCGGTGGACCGCGCGCAATGCAGATGGGTTCGGCGTGTTCGACTTTGGCATTCGCGTGCTGTGGGCAGGGGAGCCCGGCTTAACGGCTGCTGCCGGCTCGGTCTCATCCAGCAGTCCAGCAAGCAACGTTGCAGGCAGGTGAAGGGGAATGACCGTGATTGATCTGATATGTAGTTCGCCCAGCGTGATCCCGACGATCGCGCTTAATGACGAAGCGAAGATGCCGGTACTCGGCTTGGGCGTCGCCAAGTTGTCCGACGCCGAGACGGAAAGCTCGGTAACCGCCGCACTGGGAGCCGGCTGCCGGCTGATCGACACCGCTGCCGCCTACGGAAACGAGATCGCCGTCGGCCGTGCGATAGCCGCCTCGGGCGTTCCCCGCGAGGAGCTATTCGTCACCACCAAGCTGGGCACCTCGAAGCAGGGTTTCGAAAGTGCCCAGGAAGCTTGCAAAGCAAGCCTGGACCGGCTCGGTCTGGATTACCTCGACCTCTACCTGATCCACTGGCCGGCGCCGGCGCTGGGCAAGTTCGTCGACAGTTTCGAGGGCATGATCCAGTCCAGAGAGCAGGGCCACGTCCGCTCGATCGGCGTATCGAACTTCACCGAGGAACATCTGTCGACGGTCATCGAACAAACCTCCGAGGTGCCCGCAGTGAACCAGATCGAACTGCACCCGCGCCTCAACCAGGCTGAGCTGCGTCAGGCCAACGCCGAGCACGATGTTGTCACCCAGGCCTACAGCCCGCTGGGGGTCGGCAGGTTGATCGACGAACCAACTGTCACGTCGATCGCCGCCGAGTACAGCCGCACGCCCGCGCAGGTGCTGGTCCGCTGGAACCTGCAATTGAACAACGTCGTCGTCTCGCGGTCGTCCAAGCCCGAGCGCGTCGCCGAGAACCTGGACGTGTTCGACTTCGTCCTGGAACCCGAACACATGAAGGCCTTCGACGCACTACACGACGGCACCCGCGTGCTGCACGATCCGCTGATCTTCACCGGGACCTAACGGCTTCGCGCCGCGGTTGATCGGCGCGGCCGCATACTGGCCTTGCCATGCGCGGGTCTGCGGTCGCGCCGTGACCGAGTTCGACGCGAACTACGACGTGGATGATGCCGAGGCGTTCATGAATAGCGTTGCGACCCAGGGGCAACTTCGGGTCGAAGACATCTCCATCGGACTGGCAAGCTACGCCGTCGACGGAGCTGCTGAGGGCTGACTCGGGTCACGAGAGTCGGTCGGCCAACCGCCGAGCGCGGGCGAACTCTTGAACGGGCGCTTGGACCAAGATTTTCAGACGCAGCCCCCGCTGCGGCCCTAACACAGTGACCCCGACGTACAGGATCACCCAGGTAAGGAGCCACCACGCTCTGGCCGTGACCCGAATCACTGTGGTCGACGCCGGATCCACGATCAGCCAGGTGAGAATGCGTAACTGATCCAGCCAGTTTCGCCGGGCCTTCGCATTGCGTACCGATTCCGTGCCGGCCGAATGAGTACGCACCGACAGTTCCTGCGGCACAAAACAGACCGCGGATCGCAACATCAAGCGAAACCAGAAATCCACGTCGACAAGCTGATAGATATCGTCGCGAAAGCATCCCACATCCAGTGCCAGCCGGCGGCGAAACATCACGCAGGTCGGTTCACCTATCCAGTTGCTAGCCCCGCCCATCAACATCATCTGGGCGACTAATGACGGTCCGTGGTTGTATTCGCGCAGCCTCAAAAAGAAGATGTGCGGCTTGCTCGTCGCTCGCCACCACCATGGGATGTTGTCCTGCACCACACGCCGGGGCGCGAATGCCAGCCCGACAGCCGGGTCGTCGAAACATGGGGCGAGTCTCTGCAGGGCTCCGGGCAGCAACCAGTCGTCCGCGTGGACGAACTGGACGCAGGTGCCACGCGCGAGTTCCAGGCATTTGTTGTGGTTTTGATTGAGGCCGAGTCGAGATTCATTGCAGATCAGTCGGTCTCCGGGTCTCAGCA
Source organism: Mycobacterium sp. (assembly GCA_049522835.1). Lineage (GTDB taxonomy): Bacteria > Actinomycetota > Actinomycetes > Mycobacteriales > Mycobacteriaceae > Mycobacterium. The sequence continues at coordinate 1,588 of JBEKNM010000198.1, read as the reverse complement.
TTGTTGCGGCGATCGCGGCACAATCGTCTGACGAATCGTCGTCAACGACCACTATCTCGAACTCGACGCCATCTTGATCCAAGATGCTGCGCAGGCAACGAACGATCGTCGCGCTGTTGTTGTACATCGGTACACACACCGAGATCGTCGGGTTCACCGGCAAATCGTTGGGGCCCATCGCTATCACGCTCGGCCCATCAGCGGGCAAGGCACCCGGTCGCCAACGCCGTTGGGCTTTCGGTTCGCCCTGTCCAGACTCTTGTCGGCTCTGTCGTCGTGCGCACAGCCCACCTCCCTGTCTTCCAGGCGAAACCGCCCCAGCATAGCCGTCTGCAACTGGTCTGGATGGCCGTTAGTCTCAATTCCGGGTGCGACAACTCGTGTAGAGGTTTTCCTGTCGGAGCCCTACCCTTTCAATACCCTTTCGGTATCTTCTGCCAAGAGCGTGTTCTCGGTCACAGCTGCTTACGGCATACGCCAGATCTTTTTCTCGAGGTGAGTGGCCCAAAAACCAAGCCCACGGCTACGAAGGCCTCCTCAACTTGACAAGGTGTAGCTCAAGTGTGACGTCGGCCCGGGCGAGGTGGCTTGAGCAATAGGTAGCGCCCTGATCTGCGAATTCGCCAGTAACGCCACGAGATATACCCTTGAAAGGTAACGTCCCCAAGTGATGTGGGCCGCGGTTTTGTATATCGGATTGGTGATGGCTACAGACCCTATACGTCTGGGGCTGGCCCTCGTCTTGGTAACGCGGCGGCGGCCCGTGCTAAATCTGTTCGCTTTCTGGCTGGGCGGGATGCTCGCGGGCATCCTCGTAGCAACCGCTGTGCTGGTGTTGGCCCGCGATATCGCACTGCCGGCCATTGAAGCCGCGGTCTCCGCGTTCACACAAATACGGTCCAACATCGTCATCCTCGCGGGCGGCCGTCTTCACATCACTATGGGCGTGATCGCGCTCCTGGCCGTACTGGTGCTCTCAGCCCGTCACCGAGCACGGGAAAAGACACTGGCCGGGATTGGCGTCGGCGATGCGTCGGATGTGGCATTAGAGCCGCGCCCGCCGTCACTGTTCGCGCGGATGGGCGCCCGCTGCCAGGACATACTGAACTCTGGCGGCTTTGTCTGGCCGGCCTTTGTCGTCGGCCTTGCATCGTCAGCCCCGCCCATCGAGACTGTCACGGCTCTGACCATCATCATGGCCTCGAAAGAGACGATCGGCGCTCAGTTCAGCGCATTCCTTGTGTTCATCCTCCTGGTGCTTGCGGTCATCGAGATCCCGCTGCTCGGCTATTTGGCGATGCCCGAGAAAACCCAGACAATGATGGTGCAGCTGGGGGAATGGGTACGGGCTTACGGTCGAAAGCTAACCCAAGGCATGCTCGTGGTGATGGGGCTCGTGGGAGTGGTCCAGGGCGTGGCCAGTCTCTGAGCCGCTGGTTCCTTTGATGGCCGGCTAGCTGTGGATCTCAGCAGCCAGATCGAATTCGGCGAACGTTCGTGATGTGACCTCACGCAGCGCATCTTGGGAGTTTGTCCGGCCGGCAAGGTATGCGTTGATGCAGAACCAGATTTTCCCGGGGCCCCGTCC
>JBEKNM010000197.1:0-7652 GCA_049522835.1 Mycobacterium sp. | reverse complement strand
CCTACATGCCGCCCAAGGGATCTGGTTGGTGTCGAGCATGACTCTGGCCGCCCGCGTGCACACGCTCGACGGGCGGCGACTGTCCCGATCGCCATTGGCTGCAGAATTCGCCGAACTGGTCGACGCGGCTATCGTCAGCGATCGCTGAGACAGTCAAATCTGTTGTCGGCTGGCGGAATGGCGGGTACGGTCGGCGGTACACAAGGAAGGAGGTGGTCCGCGAAATTGATAGCTTCATGGACATGTGAGGTGGCTGCGCGCTAGCTGCATTTGGCTCGGAAGAGAGCTAGCGATTCACGCGCGCTGGCGAATTCCCCGCAGCCACCCGGCCCCCGAGCTCCCGGTCTGTCCAACCAGGAACTTTGCTCGGGGGCCGCTCCATGTCCAGCCTCGGCTGGGCCTCCGTATTACGTCTTGTTACGCCCGCGGGACCTTGGCGGCTATCTGGTCGGCGATCTTGCTGCTTATCGGCGATGTTCGTGGGGCACGTCTGGACGTCGATCTCCACAGCGGCAACGGCATGGATGCTTAGCCCGACACTTCGAAGATCCACGGCGCCACCGCGGCCCGTATCGCCTCCTCGTCAAAGCGATCCCCGAGGTCGACGAGGTAGGTGTGGTGGCCTTCGACGGCATTTTCGAACGCCCCAGCGTCAACGCCCGGTTCCCGCAAGAGCAGTAGCGGCAGGCCCCGACCATAGGCCATTCCCGCTTCGACATGCGTCCACGGGGTAATGCCCGCCGGCGACGCGTCGGGATCGGAGCCGTCATGCCGCAGTCCGAATACCACCACTCCCGCGCACCCGGCTAGGCGGCGGGAGATCTCGGACAGGGCATTCGACGGTGGTAGTCGCGACGTGGCAGCGTCTCCAAGACGAGGCCCTCGCTCGCGAGCAGTTCGGCGAGCCGCGCGCACTTCGAGTCCTGGGCCGGAGTCCGGGCGGAGGGCGCACTGGGGAACACACACCGACTCCTGACCTTTGGCACCCCAGGTGACGGTGCCGGATCCGGCTAGCGGTACCGGTTTCCGTCTTCCAGATGAGACACCAGCTCAATGGGAATGTTTCGGGCTCCAGCAAACGAGGCGCCTTCCAGGCGGGCACGGCCGAAATCCGCGCCCGACAGGTCGGCTTCGAAGAAGATCGCTTCGCGGAGATCGGCGTCTCGAAGCACCGTGTCGTGAAGCCGGGCCTGGTAGAAGACATCACCTTTGGCGCTGGCACCCTTCAGCGACGCTCTGCTGAGGTCAGCCCGGTAGAAGTCAGCCCGTTCAAGCTGAAGTGAGACGCCGCGCGTCCTCGCCGCCAGGTATGCAGCTTGCAGGTTGGTTTCCTGCAAATCCGCCCCCACGAGTGTGCCAGCGTGAGCTAGTCCGTCGGCAAGGAGCTGTTGCAGATCGCCGCGGGGGATGCCGCGGAGCACTGCAGCCATGACGCTCTGCGCCTCCGTCGCGTAGGGCGCGCGGCGGCGAAGGAGCCAGTTGGTGATACCAAGTTCGCTGGATGGGGCGAAGAACCGCCGTAGCAGAATGGCACCGAGCTAGCTGACGCTCCACATCCTCGGCAGCCAGAAGACCGATGACGTCATTGAACGCCGAGCGAATCGCCGACAGTTTCACCCTGCGGTTCTGGTAGCCCACCACGCCGAGCACCGCTGCCACTCCGGCGACGACGACCGAAGCAGTCGAGACTGCACCTCCTAGTGCGAGTGCCACGACACGTCCACCTCTCCGGTGATCCAGCCACCTCGGTGTGCATCATGCATCACTGCAGGGCAGAGAGACCACCGACGGTCGCGGTGTAGTACGCACGCGCCCATTTGGAGTGGGTGCCGCGGACGACAGCTCACGCCGTTACCCGGCGAATCGAGACAGCCGCGCCGACAGATGCGGCACCAGCCCACCGTCGGCGTCCACGCGTTCCTCGACGTAGGCCAGGTCGCCGCCTTCGACGATGCCGTAGAGCCGTTTGGCGCCCCCGACCAGCAGACCGGAACGACTGCGGGCCAGCGCATCGGTCACCAACTCCCACGACGACTGGTTGCGCGGCCGCCCGTAGAACAATTCGACGTAACCGGCCGAATGAGCCAACAACAACTCGATCGCCTGGGTCTCGCTCGGGTCGTCGTCGGGATCGCTGGCAAATCGCCAAAATCCCGTCTCGCGCAAGCCTGGTTCCTGGTAGCTGCCCGTGTCGTCGAGCCGCCAGGACCGGGCTTCCCAGTTCAGATAATCGCCGCCGTCGTGCGAGACCACGATCTGCTGGCCGAACCGGTAGTCGCCGTCAGATCCGCGGCCCTCGCCTTGGCCGCGCCACACGCCGACCAGGGGCAGCAGCGCCAGCAGCGCGTCGTTCAGGTTGGCGCCTTCGCGCAGGTTCGCGGTGTCGGCGGGCACCGGCAAATCGTCGAAGGCCGGGATATTGCGGGCTGCGGTCACCTTGGCACGTTCGGCAGCTGCAGCGACTGCGCGGTCGCCGGAGCTGTCGGGACCTGCCGGTATGTCATGGTCCTTTGCAGAGCCCTCGTCGGCGCTCACGACTCGTCAGTGATGAGCCGGTACAGCGTGTACAGCGCAAACCATGAGATGACCACCACCGCCACGACCAGCACGATCTCGAATAGAAGCACCACGGGGACGAGTCTATTCGCCTCTTCGTCGGTGTTCGTCTGCCGGTTCCGTCAGGCGATCTTGATGTCCACCTCGTGGATGCCCGCACCCGACGGCGTCACCGCGGCGTCGCCATTACCGACCTTGGACAAGGCGCGCAGCGTCCAGGATCCCGGCGCGGCGAAGAAACGGAAGTCGCCGGTCGCTGATGCGACCACCTCGGCCGTGAACTCGTCCGACGAGTCCAGCAGGCGGACGAACGCACCACCCACGGCTTGGCCGTCACTGTCCACGACGCGGCCGGTGATCACCGTTTCCTTCTCCAGATCGACGCTGGCGGGCAACGTCAGACCTTGCTTCGGTCCAGAGCACATATCAGCTTCCCAACTCGATCGGGGCGCCCACCAGGGAGCCGTATTCCGTCCAACTGCCGTCGTAATTCTTGACGTTTTGATGCCCGAGCAATTCCTGCAGCACGAACCAGGTGTGCGACGAGCGTTCTCCGATTCGGCAGTACGCAATCGTCTCCTTCGAACCGTCCAGACCGGCGTCGGCGTACAGCTTGGCCAGCTCCGCATCGGACTTGAAGGTGCCGTCCTCGTTGGCGGCCTTGCTCCACGGCACGTTGATGGCGCCGGGGATGTGGCCCGGCCGCTGGCTTTGTTCCTGCGGAAGGTGGGCGGGCGCGAGGATCTTGCCGGAGAACTCATCGGGGGAGCGCACGTCGACCAGATTCTTGACGTTGATGGCCGCGATGACCTCGTCCCGGAACGCCCTGATGGTGTTGTCCGGCGCGGCTGCGGTGTAAGAGGTTGCCGGCCTGCTGGAGGGGTCGCCGGACAGTGGACGCCCGTCGAGCTCCCATTTTTTGCGACCGCCGTCGAGCAGCTTGACCTTGTCATGGCCGTACAGCTTGAAATACCAGTACGCGTACGCGGCAAACCAGTTGTTGTTGCCGCCGTAGAGAATCACGGTGTCGTCATTGGAGATGCCACGGTCGCTGAGCAGCTTGGAGAATTGCTCGGCGTCGACGAAGTCGCGCTTGACCGGGTCCTGCAGATCGGTGCGCCAGTCCAGCTTGACCGCGCCGGCGATGTGGCCGCCGTCGTAGGCGCTGGTGTCCTCGTCTACCTCGACGAAGACGACGTTGGCGGCATCGCGATTGCTCTCAGCCCAGTCGGCAGAGACCAGGACGTCGGAGCGTGCCATGGTGGGATCCTTTCGATTGCTTGTGGTGGACAGCGTCAAGCCGGGTGGGGGGCGTTTCGGAAGCGCGCGATCGGCGGGTAAAGCTGGCAGCCCAGGCAGATGCCGAAGGCCGCATTCAGGAAGGCCGCTGTCAGCGCGAAAGCGGTGGCGATGATGCCCACCAAGGGCACGCCAACAGCGAATCCGGCGACGCCGAAGACCGCGAAGACAAAGCCGACTAGTTGGGCGAACTTCAGCGGCGGCACCGGTTCGCGCTCTTTGACCGGTTCCAGCCGGGGCGCTACCAGGGTGGCGAAGACTTTCCCATAGGGGTGCCGACGCGGGCCGCCGACGGCGCCGATCGCGAATACCACGGCCTGTAGGCCCAGAATGATCGCGGCCGCCGGCAGACTGACCGCCGAGACGATCAGCGCGATCAGCAAAACCGCGGTCGTCACCCAGGCCGCGAACCGCGGCCCCCGAACATCGACGCGGTCTATCTCGGCGGGGGTGTTACTGCTTGACACGGACTACTCCTAGGTATGCGCGCTGCACGGAAATGGTGGGAGGACATGCCACGGTAGGGCTCCGAGGCTGCTCCGAGTGCCAACGCGAAAAGGCGCGGCTACTCAGCAGCTACAGCAACAGCAACAGCACGCGATGCGGCACAGGTCAACTGCGCGACGCATGGTGAGCATGGGCTCTTGGCGGGCTGACACGCTGGCTAGCTTACCCAAAGATGTGGTGGTCAAGCCAACAGCGGTGCCAGGGCGGACCGCAGATCGGCGGCCTTGGGGACCCCGGAGGTCCGGTACCGCTGTCGTCCGTTGACATCGAAGATCAATGTGGTGGGCAGCGACAGCACCGAAAAACGGCGCGCGGTCGCCGGATTGGCGTCTAAGTCGATCTCGACGTGGGCAACGTCAACCAGGTCGTTGCAGACCTGGTCGACCACTCGACGCACTCGGTCGCAGGGTCCGCACCACGGTGCGCTGAAATGCACGATGGTCGGTCCGGTACCAGACAAGCCGAGATCTGCGATGTCCGCAGTGCCTTCTTGGGCGCCCTGACCTGACTCCGAATGAACTTCTTTGAAGCTTCCGGAGCGCCGGGTCAGCAACCAGCCGGCAAGAGTCGCCACCGCGAACGTCCCTATGATCGCGACGATAACTGTGGTCATGGGCGCCGCTCCTCCTCATCGCTTCGCTCTGCATCGTCGCCGGCGCGGGTCATGACTGCTTAAACCCTTCGAGGGTGATAGTTACTCCCTGGGTGATGCCTTCGATGATGACGTCGGAGCCACGCGCTCCCACATTGGTCGGTGCAACCCCGAACGGAAGCCGTTGACTGGGCAGCCTGGTGCTGAAGGCATGTAGCACCGCGTCCCGCTTGTCATCGGGAACGGTTTGATTCGCCGTGTTGGGTCCGGTGAGGATGCCGGTGGGGGTGATCACCAGTGTCGCGTCGTCCTCGGGTGCGATGGAAAGGTCTACCGAGACGCTGACCCGATGGTCGAAGTTGGCCGGTTTCGGCGTGCCGCTGAACACCAGCCCGTGGCTGCCCGATATTCCGGATTCGGTGGTGCCGCCGGTGGCGTTGTTGGTCTCCTGCGGTGGCGCCTCGACCATCAGGTCAGCCATGCCCATATATCGGCCCAGGTGCGTCGAGTCGATGATGATGCGGCTCTCCAGTTTGCCTACCGGCAGCTTTGCATCGGGCCTGATCAGCCACGATGCGTAAGTCAGGTCGATCGAGTGCATGGTGGCTTCGAGGGTGGCTTTGCCGGTCATCGCGTGTTCGACGGCGTAGGCCTTGATCTCCAGCTGATTGTAGTGGTCCCGCATTGCCTGCGGGATGAACGGGAAGGCCAGGATGGCGACGAACGGGTCCGACCCCAGATTTGCTGCCTTGCGCACGGTGGAGGACAGCCGGTACTCGGCGTATATGCTGGTTCCGTAGTCGACGCCAACGGCGCCGATGACTACCACCGCCACCGCGATCACACCGACCAGCACCTTGCGCATGCGCATATTGTTGCTTAGCCATCTGCCAGGACCCGTTCGGGACCGCCCCGTGGCGGCGCTCACACTACCTGGGGACGCCATACACGGCGTCCTCGCGGCACGTTATCGTTAGATTACCTGGCAACTAACGCCCGCATGGCGGTCATGAATTTGGGAGATGCCTTTCCCACGAGCAGGAGGGGCCTGTTGGAGCTACTACTGCTGACCTCGGAGCTGCATCCCGACCCGGTGTTGCCGTCGTTGTCGCTGCTCCCGCACACCGTCCGCACGGCGCCGGCAGAACCATCCTCGCTGTTGGAGGCCGGCACCGCGGACGCCGTGCTCGTCGACGCGCGCCAGGACCTGTCATCGGCGCGCGGTCTTTGCCGTCTCTTGAGCACGGCGGGTCGTTCGGTTCCGGTCCTGGCAGTGGTCAGCGAAGGCGGTTTGGTGGCGGTCAGCGCTGACTGGGGGCTCGACGAAATCCTGCTGCCCAGCACTGGGCCCGCCGAGATCGACGCCAGATTACGGCTGGTGGTCGGCCGCCGCGGCGGGCTGGCCGACCAGGAAAGCGCGGGCAAGGTGAGCCTCGGCGAGCTGGTGATCGACGAAGGCACCTACACCGCGCGTTTGCGCGGCCGCCCGCTTGACCTCACCTACAAAGAGTTCGAGCTGCTCAAGTACCTGGCCCAGCACGCCGGGCGGGTGTTCACCCGCGCGCAGTTGCTGCACGAGGTGTGGGGGTATGACTTCTTCGGCGGTACCCGCACTGTCGACGTGCACGTACGTCGGCTGCGGGCCAAACTCGGCCCCGAGCACGAAGCGCTGATCGGCACCGTTCGCAACGTGGGTTACAAAGCCGTGCGGCCGGCGCGCGGCCGAGCCCCGGTTGCGGAGCGCGACGACGTCGACGACGCCGAGGCCGATGCTGACGACTTGCAAACCCCGCTGGTCGACCCGCTACGCAGTCAGTGATTCTGCCTGACTGGCGCTCCAGACTAACCGCCGAGCAGCAGCAGGCAGTGCGCGAACTGGTTTCGGCGGCAACCGAATTCGATGGGGTAGCACCCGTCGGCGAACAGGTGCTGCGGGAACTCGGGCACGACCGCACCGAGCATCTGCTGGTCACTGATTCCCAACCGGGCGCCATAAAGGACTCCGGAAACACGATTGTCGGCTACCTCAACCTCAGCCCGCCACGCGACGGGGAGGTCGCGATGGCGGAACTGGTGGTACACCCGCAGACCCGCCGGCGCGGTATCGGCGCGGCGATGGGACGTGCGGCGGTGACAAAGACCCACGGACACAACCAGTTCTGGGCGCACGGCACACTCGAGCCGGCCCGGGCAACCGCGTCCGCGCTGGATCTGGTCCCGGTTCGTGAATTGGTCCAGATGCGACGCTCGCTGCGTGATAGCCCCGATCCGGTCGCCGGTGTGCCCGGGGTGCGGATCCGTACCTACGCCGGCGCCGCCGACGACGCTGAGCTGCTGCGGGTCAACAACGCCGCGTTCGCCACGCACCCGGAACAGGGCGGATGGACTGCAGCCGAGCTAGCGGAACGGCGCAGCGAACCGTGGTTCGACCCGGCAGGCCTGTTCCTGGCGTTCGACGACTCCGCAAGCGATCATCCGGGCAGGCTGCTGGGCTTCCACTGGACCAAAGTGCATCTCGATCAACCCGCCCTGGGCGAGGTTTACATCGTGGGCGTCGACCCGTCGGCGCAGGGCCGCGGCTTGGGGCGGACGTTGACAGCCATCGGTGTCGCGTGGCTGGCGCGGCGGCTCGCTGACCCGAAAAGCGCCGCCGATCCCTCCCCAGAATCCGCCATAGCACCCACCGTGATGCTCTACG
>JBEKNM010000196.1:0-7660 GCA_049522835.1 Mycobacterium sp. | reverse complement strand
AGACTGGTGCCCGAATTAAGGGAGTGAAGGAGAGTAGTGGACAGCGGCGCACAGTCGAGCCAGACACGGACGGGAACGGCGCGGGTCAAACGTGGCATGGCCGAGATGCTCAAGGGCGGCGTCATCATGGACGTCGTCACCCCGGAGCAGGCCCGGATCGCCGAGGGCGCCGGCGCCGTCGCGGTGATGGCCCTGGAACGGGTGCCCGCCGATATCCGCGCCCAGGGCGGGGTGTCGCGGATGAGCGACCCGGACATGATCGAGGGCATCATCGCCGCGGTCACCATCCCGGTGATGACTAAAGCGCGCATCGGTCATTTCGTCGAAGCCCAGATCCTGCAGAGCCTCGGCGTGGACTACGTCGACGAGTCCGAGGTGCTGACGCCCGCCGACTACACCCACCACATCGACAAGTGGAAATTCACCGTGCCGTTCGTGTGCGGGGCGACCAACCTCGGCGAGGCGCTGCGGCGCATCAACGAGGGCGCGGCGATGATCCGGTCCAAGGGCGAAGCGGGTACTGGCGATGTCTCCAATGCGACCACGCACATGCGGGCCATCGGCGGGGAGATTCGCAGGCTGACGTCGCTATCTGAGGACGAGTTGTTCGTTGCGGCGAAGGAATTGCAGGCGCCCTACGAACTCATCGTCGAAGTGGCCCGGGCGGGCAAGCTGCCGGTCACGTTATTCACCGCGGGTGGTATCGCCACTCCGGCCGATGCGGCGATGATGATGCAGCTTGGCGCCGAAGGTGTCTTTGTGGGCTCGGGCATCTTCAAGTCCGGAGATCCCGCGCAGCGCGCCGCGGCGATCGTCAAGGCCACCACCTTCTACGACGACCCCGATGTGCTGGCCAAGGTGTCGCGCGGCCTGGGCGAGGCGATGGTCGGCATCAACGTGGAGCAGATCGCGGAGCCGCATCGCCTGGCAGAGCGCGGCTGGTAAGAACGGCGATGAGCGCTCGCGCGAAGAGCAGACGGTCATAGCGTGGCGATCGAGAAGATCCTCGACCTCGAGCAGCTCGAGGTCGACATCTACCGCGGCAGGGTGTTCAGCCCGGAATCGGGGAACTGGCAGCGCACCTTCGGCGGTCATGTAGCGGGCCAGTCGCTGGTGTCGGCGGTGCGCACCGTCGAGCCCGGCCATCTGGTGCACTCGCTGCACGGTTACTTCATCCGACCCGGAGACGCCAAGGCGCCGATAGTTTTCATCGTCGAGCGCCTGCGCGACGGCGGCTCGTTCTGCACCAGGCGGGTCAACGCCATTCAGCACGGCCAGACGATCTTCAGCATGTCGGCGTCATTCCAGAGCGATCAGGAAGGCATCCACCACCAGGACGCCATGCCGGCAGCGCCGCCGCCGGACGGTCTGCCGGGATTGAGCTCGATGAAGGTGTTCGACGATGCGGGATTTCGTCAGTTCGAGGAGTGGGACGTTCGCATCGTGCCGCGCGAGCGTCTAGAGCTGCTGCCCGGCAAGGCTTCCCAGCAGCAGGTGTGGTTTCGGCACCGTGACCCGCTGCCCGATGACCCGGTACTGCACATCTGCGCGCTGGCCTACATGAGCGACCTCACGCTACTGGGATCGGCACAGGTCACCCACCTCGAGGAACGCGAGCATCTCCAGGTTGCATCACTGGACCATGCGATGTGGTTCATGCGGGTGTTCCGCGCCGATGAGTGGTTGCTCTACGACCAATCCTCGCCGTCGGCCTGCAGCGGACGTGCGCTGACCCAGGGCAAGATCTTCAACCAGTACGGCGAGATGGTCGCGGCGGTCGTGCAGGAGGGCCTGACCCGCTTTCAGCGCGGCTATCACTGCACGAAGCAGTGAGCGCGCCACGGATCGGAGTCTTGGCGCTGCAGGGCGATACCCGGGAGCACCTCGCAGCGCTGCGCGAAGCCGGAGCCGACTCGCTGCCGGTTCGCCGCCGCGGTGAGCTCGAGGCGATTGACGGGCTGGTCATTCCTGGTGGGGAGTCCACCACTATGAGCCACCTGCTGCTCGACCTGGACCTGCTGGAGCCGTTGCGGGCGCTGCTGGCTGACGGGCTTCCGGCCTACGGTGCGTGTGCCGGCATGATCCTGCTGGCCAGTGAGATCCTGGACGCCGGCACCAACGGACGGGAGGCGCTGCCACTGCGCGCGATCGATATGACGGTGCGGCGAAATGCTTTTGGACGACAGGTCGATTCTTTTGAAGGCGATGTCGCGTTCGCGGGTCTTGACGTGCCGGTGCGTGGGGTGTTCATCCGCGCGCCGTGGGTCGAGCGGGCCGGTGACGGCGTGCAGGTGCTGGCCCGGGCCGCGGGACACATCGTCGCGGTACGGCAGGGCGGCGCGCTGGCGACGGCGTTTCACCCGGAGATGACGGGCGACCGCCGGATCCACCAGTTGTTCGTCGACATTGTCAGGGGTGCGCGATAAGCGCCCGCCGTCGCACTGGCGTGACGCCCGGCGGCGGCAGCCACGCTGGCGTGACGCTCGGCGGGGCCGGCCGTCCACGTAGACTCGTCTGGCCAAGAATTGGGCAGGAACGACGAACAACGAGGTAGGCAGACGATGAGCGGCCATTCCAAGTGGGCCACCACGAAGCACCAGAAGGCCGTCAAAGACGCGCGCCGTGGCAAGGAGTTCGCCCGGCTGATCAAGAACATCGAGGTCGCCGCCCGTACCGGCGGTGGTGATCCCGGGGGCAACCCGACGCTGTATGACGCCATCCAGAAGGCGAAGAAGACTTCGGTGCCCAACGAGAACATCGAACGTGCCCGAAAGCGCGGCGCCGGCGAGGAGGCCGGTGGCGCCGACTGGCAGAACATCACCTACGAGGGCTACGCGCCCAACGGCGTGGCGGTGCTGGTCGAGTGCCTGACCGACAATCGCAACCGCGCCGCCAGTGAAGTCCGGGTGGCGATGACGCGCAATGGTGGCGCCATGGCAGATCCGGGTTCGGTGTCCTACCTGTTCTCCCGCAAGGGCGTGGTCACGTGCGAGAAGAACGGCCTGACCGAAGACGACGTGCTGACGGCGGTGCTGGAGGCAGGCGCCGAGGACGTCAACGATCTCGGTGACAGTTTCGAAATCATCTCCGAGCCGGCTGATCTGGTCGCGGTGCGCAGCGCGTTGCAGGACGCCGGTATCGACTACGAATCGGCTGAGGCCAGTTTTCAGCCGTCGGTCAGCGTGCCCGTCGACGTCGACGGGGCTCGTAAGGTGCTCAGGCTTGTGGACGCGCTCGAGGAGAGCGACGACGTGCAGAACGTCTACACCAATGTCGACTTGTCTGACGAGGTGCTGGCGGCTCTCGACGATTAGTCGTACCCGTGGCGCATGTCCTCGACGACGCGCGGGTTGTCCAGCGTCGATGGCTCGAGCGGACGTCGCCCGATGTCGTCGGAGAACACCGTGGCGGCTTGCAGCACCTGCGGGTTGAGGAAACGCAGCGGCGGCGCGCCGGCCGGCATGGTGGGAGTGGGTGCGGTGCCGCCGCGGCACGCCAACGCGAAACCCCAGTCACCGAAGGTGGGCACGTGTACGTGGTAGGGCGTGACCGCATACCCGGCGGCCTGGATCGTCGACACCGTGCGCCAAAACGCCGTCGGGGTGGAAAACGGGCTGCCCGCTTGCACAGCCATGAGCCCGCCGGGGGCCAGCGCTTGGGCGGCGAGCGCGTAGAACTCCGTTGAATACAGCCGGCCCAGTACGGGTGTGTCGGGGTCGGGAAGGTCGACGATGACCGCGTCGAAGCCGCCGAACCGGTGCGCATCAGGGCCGCGCAGCCAGCTCAGCCCATCGTCGATCACGACGTTGACGCGCGGGTTGTCCAGCGCACCGTCGTTGGCCTCCCGCAATGTGGTGCGCGCAATATCGATCACCGCGGGGTCGAGCTCCACCTGCACGATCTTCTGAATGCCGGGCTGGCGCAGCAGATCACGGGCCGCCAAGCCGTCGCCGCCACCGAGTACCAGCACCGAGCGTGCGCCTTTCGCGGGAGTTCCGCCGAGCGCGGGATAGACCAGGCTTTCGGTGTAGCGATATTCGTCTCGGGTGGAGAATTGCAAACCCCCGTCGAGGTACAGGCGGGTGTCGTTGCCGCGCCGGGTAACCACGATTTCCTGGTACGGGGTATGCCGGTAGGCGATGATCGGGTCGGCGTAGAGACGTTGCCTGCTGGTCGTCTCGATGTCGTGCGCACGCACCAACAGCGTGGCAAGCAGCCCGAGTGCGGCGGCCAGCGCGCATAGCGCCGTCATCAGCTGCCGGGTGGAAACGACGCGCCTCAGCAAGAAGATCGACACCATGGCCGCCGCCACCAGGTTGATGATGCCGGTGGCCGCGGCGCCGCGGATCATCCCCAGATGCGGCAACAGGAAGAACGGCCAGACCAGCCCGCCGACCAACGCGCCCAGGTAGTCGGCTGCGTTGAGGTTGGCCAGCGTGCGGCCGGTATCGGTGGCTGGGTCTTTGGAGGCGGTTCGCCTCTGTTGCAGCAGTGTCATCAGTAGCGGCACCTCGGCGCCGACCAGGCCACCGATCAGGCCGGTGCTCAGCGCCAGCACCCACGTCGACCCGATCGATCCGTCCAGGAATGCGAACACCGCGTAGAGCGCGGCCGCGGACAGACCGCCGACGATGCCCAGCAGTGCCTCGACCGCGATGAAGACGATGGCCGCGTGCACCAGCAGCGGTCGGACCAGCAGGGCACCGGCGCCCAGCGCGGCGATGTAACCCGCCACGATCAGTGAGGTGGCGACGATGCCGCCGCCGTTCAAACTCGCCGACAGCGTCAGCAGCGCGAGTTCGTAAACAATGCCGCAGGCCGCACATGCCGCGACCGAGGCCAGTAGCAGTGCCCGCCACCGCCCCGAAAACTCGGTGGACCGGACTGCCTGATCCACCTGCTGATCAGTGGAAGTCATGACACCGCGGCCGCGGTCACCCCTCCGACGGCCAGCAGCATCAGAGCCGTCGCGAACGCTGCCGGATGCAGCTCCGGTTCGTCGACGTGCTCGTGGAAGTTGCCCGGTATCACTATGTGAAGCGTCAGCAGTGCGATTCCTTGCAGAACCACACCCATGAACCCGTATACCGCCACGCCGATGAGTCCCTGACCCAGCTGGCTGTAGCTGTTGGCGATGGCGGTGATGATGACTGTGGCAAGCGCGATGTACATGGCGCAGGCGAGGACGACGGCGTTGGGGCGACGATCGACGAACACCATTTGGCGTAGCTTTCCCGGGGTCAACACGTCGACCATCACGAAGCCGACGACCAGGACTGCCATGCCGACCACGAAGTACAGGATCGTCGCGACGACGCCATGCAGAATTGGGTTGAGGTCGACGCTTCCGATCTGGAGGGCGAGGTACATGATGGTCTCCTTTGCTGGGATTCTTCGCAATGCATCCGGTTAGAAGTCACTTGGTTCCGCCGGGGCCGCCGGGGCTACCGCCCGCGCCTCCCGACGGCGATCCGGGGGTGAATCCGGGGCCGAGAAAGATAAACGCGCCGTGGCTGTATCCGGCGCTCAAGCTCTCTACGCGGATGCTGCACGGATAGTTGCCGTCGGGGCCGACGGTCACGATGTTGTTGCTGTAACGCAGGTATTGGTTGTCGCCGTTGGACGCGCGCGCCTCGGGCGCCTGATAGTTGGCCAGCGTGTTTGCCACCTGTGCGGGCGATCCGGTGCAGAGGTAGCGCGTCCCGTTCGCATCACGGGAGTATTCGCGATAGTGGCCCGCTATATACGAGCCAATATCTTTCTGCTGCAACACTATTCCGAAAACTAACGACACGACCGCGGCGACGGCCAACCCGCCGGCGATCCAGAACAGGCGGTTGCGGCTCATGGATGCCACTGGCTCGCCGTGTGGACGACTGTCCCGCCCGATGGACCGCCGGGCGCCGCCGGGTACAGGTGCCACGTCCGCCAGCGCCAGCCGCTCCCGTCGGGCTCGGCGGCGAGCGCGGTCAGCGCGGCGGCATCGCCGGGAAAGGAGCCGCCCAGCCACCCGGTTTCCTGGGTGCAACGTTGGCGGAGTTCACGCGCGAGCCGGCGGAACGTCGTCTCGTCGTGCGTGTGGGTATGGGAATCGATGCGGTAGCCGGGCGCGTCGGCGTGCTCGGGCAACTCGCCGTGGCTGCGGGCGTCGCAGGACACCTGCTCGGAGAACCGGTGAGTGGCGTGTTCGACCGTGACGACGTGCGACGCGCCGAGGACGCCGAGCAGCAGTGCACCGCCGTCGGGGTGGTCCAGTATGTAGGTCGCCAGCGGCCGCGGTGCGGGCGCGTTGAGTGCAAGCCCCAGCCGCGTCCCGGACACGTCCGCAGGAACTACGGCGATGTGATAGAACGGCACCGATCTGATCCTCTGTTGTCCTATGCGCTAGGAGGGGGCGCCGGATAAACGGTGAGTTCGCCGGTCAACAGCGACTTGCCCGTCGAAACCTCCCACGGCATGTCCGGGGCCCAGCGCTCGAAGGACAGCAGCGCGGTTTCGCCGGCATTGGCGTAGTCGACGAACTCCATTTCGCCGCCCGCCGGCAGGCCGGTTGTGCCTTCGGTGGTGTACCCGGCGCGACCGCGCTCCGATTCCCGGAGCGTCACCCCGTCGACCACATGATCGCCACCGGGCTGCAACGTAACGAGATCCTTGCGGGTGACCCACATCGCCAGCTCAAGGCGCCCGTCGTCCTCTTCGACGCTGAACCAGATCGGCTGCTCGCCGCCTTCCAGCAGGTGTTCCCACCACACGAACGGACCCTCGCGGAAGGTGACCGACCCGCGGACCACGTAATCGACACCGCC
This sequence comes from Mycobacterium sp., assembly GCA_049522835.1. Taxonomy (GTDB): domain Bacteria; phylum Actinomycetota; class Actinomycetes; order Mycobacteriales; family Mycobacteriaceae; genus Mycobacterium. The sequence goes on along the minus strand of JBEKNM010000196.1, from coordinate 854 downwards.
GTAGCTGACGATCGCGCCAGGGCCGAGTTGTCGGGGCCCGAACTGCGGCATCGCGTTGAACGCGAGCGGATCCTGGCGCCCGCCCCGCGCAGCCGGTTGCTTGGGACGCCGCAAAGCCACAACGAGCACCGCAATGGCTGCAATGAACAGCACCGCGGCGAGCACTAGCAGCAGTGATCCCACCCAAACCCTTCCCATTACTGCATCGGTCAAGCAAATAGGTGGGCTTAAGTTAGCAGTATTCGGTGGGTCCGGGGCCACAAAGCGCGCCGCGGTGAACCGACCGGGTCACCGCGTGTCCTACCCGGCGCCGTCGGTCCCGGCCGTTAAGCTATCGAACAGCTGTTCGGTACTAGGTGGGAGCTTGCAATGCGCGTGATGGGCGTCGATCCCGGATTGACCCGCTGCGGGCTGTCGGTCATCGAAAGCGGGCGCGGTCGAAAGGTCATCGCGCTGGATGTCGACGTGGTGCGTACCCCATCGGATACGCCACTGCCCCAGCGACTGCTGACCATCAGTGATGCCGTCGAGCACTGGCTGGACACCCATGTTCCAGATGTCATGGCCATTGAGCGGGTGTTCTCCCAGCACAACGTGCCGACCGTGATGGGCACCGCGCAAGTCGGTGGCGTCATCGCGTTGGCGGCGGCGAAACGCGGTATCGACGTGCACTTCCATACCCCTACCGAGGTCAAGGCCGCGGTCACCGGTAACGGCGCCGCCGACAAAGCCCAGGTCACCGCGATGGTCACCAGAATCCTTGCGCTGCAAGCTAAACCGACACCGGCCGACGCGGCGGACGCGCTGGCACTGGCGATCTGCCACTGCTGGCGGGCGCCGATGATCGCCCGGAT
>JBEKNM010000195.1:0-7740 GCA_049522835.1 Mycobacterium sp. | reverse complement strand
GACGGTGCGAAAGTTCTGGCTCACCGCCACGCCCACAACGACGACGAGGCGTGCCGGTCCACCAGAGAACACCCACCGCCAGCAGCCAACACCGTTCGGGCCGCACAGGACTCACTCCTGCTCAGTAATTAGGAACGGTAGCGGCACAACGTCACTCCCCTTGTGCATACCGCTGCAGCGACATGCGCTTTCGCGCCAACGGCGACAGTACGGCCTCGTAGTGGCCGAGCAGCTCGTCACAGATGACCGGCCAGCTGCGGCCGAGCACGCTGCGCCGGGCAGCTGGCGCATAACGGTGTCGTTCTTCGACTAGGTGGGCGACAGCCGCGGGCAGCCGGGCTTCGAACTCCTTGACGGGCAACAGCAGCCCGGTACGCCACGGCGTTACCAGGTCGCGTGGTCCACCGGCGTCGGGGGCGATCACTGGCAGCCCCGACGCCAGGGCTTCTTGCACAACTTGGCAAAACGTCTCGTGCTCACCGGCATGGACGAAGACGTCCATGCTGGCGTACGCCGCGGAGAGCTCGTTGCCGTACAGCGCGCCGGTGAAAACCGCTGTAGGCATTGCTGCCTGAAGCTTAGGGCGGTCGACACCATCGCCGACGATGACAAGCTGTACTGCGCCGGCGGCCGCCAACGCGATTAGCCGCTCGGCGTGCTTCTCCGGCGCGAGTCGCCCCACAAACCCGACGATCGGCTTGCCATCCGGCGACCAGTGACGCCTGAGTTCCTCATCGCGCGCCGACGGCGCGAACCGAATTACGTCAACCCCACGAGCCCAGTGATGCACCCGCGGAAAGCGATGGTCAACAAGGGATTCGATCGTTGCGGTGGACGGCGCGAGGGTGCGGTCGGTGAGGCGGTGTAGGTGGCGGAACCATGCCCACGCGACGCGTGTCGTCGCCCCAATGCCATAGCTCGCCGCGAAACCCGGTACGTCAGTTTGGTATACCGCGACCGTCGGCACCCCCAGATAACGGGCGGCTTTCATCCCGCCGTAACCGAGCAGCGCCGGCGAAGCCAAATGCACTACGTCGGGATCAAATCCGCGCAGCACCCTCACCAATCGGGGCGTAGGCACACCGAGCGGCAACGAGGTCACCTTCGGGAACATGCGAGACGGCACCCGATGCACCCGGATGCCGTCATGAATTCGCTCCGCACGAGGTTCACCCGGCGGATTGTCAGGTGCGATGACGAGGGCTTCGTGGCCGGTTCGACGCAAATGCTCGAGAATCCGGACCACAGAGTTGCTGACACCATTGACCTGAGGGAGGAAGGACTCGGCGACGATCGCAACGCGCACAACACCAGAGTGGCAGTGCCGGCTGTCGATAAGGTTGCCTACGGGCATACGTCGTGCGAAATCTGCTGCTCAGGTCGTTTCTGACGCTAATTGACTTGGCCTGCTCTCCGAGTCGGCGCGGCGGTCCAGCCGCTTGTCCAGAAACGCCAGCCCCACCAGCGCTGCCGTCGCGGCCAGCCAGCCCACCACCGCGATGGAGCCCGCCGGGATGATCGCCAGCCCGGCGTTGCGATGTTGGACCCGAACCAAGTTCGGATCGTTCTTGTTGTATTCGACGTAAATCCTCATACCGGTGGCCAATTCGGACGGATACAGCACGCCGAGTTCGGGCCGGTAGGTGACGCGGTCAGGTGTGACGAATTCGATGGTGGAGCGCCGCGGTCCGGCACTGAGCACCTCTGCCTGCGCCACCCCCATGTTGTGGTCGATCGCCAGGTCGTCGCGCCAGGCACCGGCCACTAGCAGCACCGACTGCAGCGTGACCAAACCGGTCACGATCAGCACGGCGATCCGCGTCCACCGCAGGAGATTTCGCGCGCGGGTTTTCGGCGGTTCATCGCTGCGACCGTGAATCAGGATGCGCAGCAACGATTTCGGCGAGATCAACGGTTCCTCATAGGGCCGCCTTGATGGCGGCGTGTAGCTGGCGCAGCGAGGACCGGTCGGCTTTGACTTCCAGCACCCGCATGCCGGCACTGGGTTCGTCGAGGACCGCGTGCAGCTCGTCGACCTCGATCTGCCGGCTCTCCACGTGGTAGGCGCGGCACAATGCGCCCACGTCGACGTCGTGCGGGGTGCCGAAGATCCTTGATGACACGTCGGAGAACCTCGGGTCGCCCTGCTCGAGCAGTTCGAAGATGCCGCCGCCGTTGTCGTTGGACACAACGATCGTCAGCTGCCGCGGCGTCGGTTCGGTGGGGCCGATCAACAGCCCGGAGCTGTCGTGGACGAATGTCAGGTCACCGATCAGCGCGATGGTGCGCGCCGGGCTGCCCGAGCTGCCGCTGCGCTCGTGGGGCCCCTCATATGCCAAAGCCGCCCCGATCGCGGTGGAAACGGTGCCGTCGATGCCGGCGACCCCGCGGTTGGACCGCACCCGGATGCCTTCGGTGTTGAGGCCGACCAGCGCCACATCGCGGACCGGATTGGACGCCCCGAGAACCAGCTGGTCACCTGCCCGCAGCGCGTCCGCCACGGCGGCGGCGACATGCAGGCCGGTGGTCAGCGGGTGCGCGGCGAGTTGACCCCGGACCGCTGCCAGCGCATGCCGGTTGACCTCTGCACAGCGGCGCAGCCACGCCGGGTCAGGTGCTCCGGTGGTGACCGCCCGGGTGCCGGTGGCCTGTGAGTTACCCGAGACGTCCGGCCAGCGCGGCCCGGTGGTCAGGGCGTACACCGGGACCTTCGGGTCGGCCAGCAGCGCCGACACCGGGCGGTGCAGGGTCGGGCGGCCGAGCATGATCACCTGCTTTGGACGCAACAGCGGCAATGCCAGCGGGTGCAGCGGGTTGGCCCCCGACGGCGCCGTAGGCTCCGCGACGGTCGGCAACTGCGCCAGGTTGGGGTGCACGCCCGCGCCGTGCCCTGCGATGACGACGGTGTCGGGCGACAGGTCGATATCCAGTGGCTGGTCGAATGTGACCAGCGGCGTATAGGTCCACGGCAAGTCGGCGGGCCGGCCTTGCGGGATCACTGCGCCCTGCGGTTCTGGATCCGGCACCAGAGGTTCGCGTAGCGGAATGTCAAAGTGCACGGGGCCGGCGTTCGCGGTGCGAGAACCGGTGGCGGCGGCCAATACTCGGCAGGTGGCCGATCGCCAGGTTGCGTTGAGTGAACCCAGTCGCTGGGGCGCGTTCTCGGCCAGGCCCAGGCTGATGGTGGCGCGAACTTGGGTGCCGAAGTAGCCCAGCTGCTCCATGGTCTGGTTGGCCCCGGTACCGAGCAATTCATAGGGCCGGTTTGCCGATAGCACGATCAGCGGCACCCTGGCGTAGTTGGCCTCGACCACTGCCGGACCAAGGTTGGCGACGGCAGTGCCCGACGTCATTGCGACGCAGACCGGCGCGTCCGCGGCGATCGCCAGGCCGATAGCGAGATAGCCGGCGGTGCGCTCGTCGATGCGAACATGCAGCCGGATCCGTCCGGAACGATCGGCGTCCTGCAACGCGAAGGCCAGCGGCGCATTCCGCGAGCCAGGGCATAACACCACATCGCGGACGCCGCCGCGGATCAACTCGTCGACGACGATGCGGGCCTGGGTCGTCGAGGGGTTCACTCCTACAGCGTGTCACAGCCCGCTGACGATGCGGGCCGCACAGCGGCCCGAGGAGGAGGCGGGCAATCAGACCACAGCCCGCTGACGATGCGGGCCGCACAGCGGCCCGAGGAGGAGGCGGGCAATCAGACCACAGCCCGCTGACGATGCGGGCCGCACAGCGGCCCGAGGTGGAGGTACCGACTGCTGCACACCAATCACATCAGCCACGCGAGCCCCGAGCGAAACTCCAGGTGCCATTTTCGGAAGCGCCCTCAGGCCTTGACGCCGCCGAAGAACTGCAGCGCCGCGGCGGTGACGGCTTGTGGCCGCTCGAAGAACCCGAGATGACCGGTGTCGGGTATCTGCAGGTAGCGACCGTTGGGCAGGGCGTCAGCTACCTCGCGTCCCAGGTACGGCGGCGTCACCACGTCGTCGGCGAAGCCGATCACCAGCACCGGCGCGGCGATGCTGCGATACGCCGGCAATCGGTTGCCCTGCGGGGAAACGTCCAACTGGCAACGCAGTCCCGGGGTCTGCTTGATCGGCCACATGCTAAACGTCGCGATCCAGTCGCCGACAGCAACATCATCATTGAGTGTCTTGCGTGAAAAGCTTTCCAACAAGCGAGATCTCGCATCGTATGAATTTGGCAGCTGGGCACCCGAAGCATAGAGATCAGCCTCGGCGTCGTGGAAGAACTGGCGGGCACGGTCCAGGCGACCACGAGTGGCCATCAACACGGCCGCGCTGACCAGCTCGGGCCGGACCGCCATGAGTTCCTGCGCGATGAATGAGCCCATCGACACCGCGACGATGCGTGCCGGAGCGATGTCCAGGGATTCGATCAGCGCAGCGGTGTCGGCGACCATGGTTTGCGTCGTGAAACCTTCAGCGTTTTCGGTGGCGCCGATCCCGCGGTTGTCGAAGGTGATGCAGCGATATCCAGCCGCCAAAAACGCCGGAAGCTGATGCGGGTGCCAGGTGCGCCCCGCCCCGCCGCGACCGGCGATGAAGACAACGGGCTCACCACTGCCGCGGTCGTCGTAAGCCAGGTTGATCACCCGGACGACGGTACAAGCAGCGGATAGCAGCCCTTGAGCCGGTCGATCCACCACTGACGCCGCTCTGGCGGGGCACACAGCGCTTCCAGCCGCGCCGGGTCGGGCGTTACCGGCCCCACCGCCAGGAAGCCGTCGACCAGCACGGCGGGGACGGCGACGTCCTCGACAAACAGCCGACCGGTGCCCAGGCCGCAGGCGTGGCGGAGTTCCGGTAGGGCTGCCGCGGCCGTCAGCCCGGCGGCGATCCCCACTGCCGAATCGAGCGCGCTGGAGACGACGACCGGGATGTCGATCTGCGCGGCAATGTCAAGCAGGGCCGAAACCCCACCCAGTGGAGCGACTTTGAGTACTGCGACATCGGCGGCGCAGGCGCGGACCACGGCCAAGGGATCGTCGGCTTTGCGGATGCTTTCGTCGGCAGCGATCGGCACGTCGACACGCCTGCGCAACTCGGCGAGTTCCGCGATGGTGGCGCAGGGTTGTTCGAGGTACTCCAACGGGCCGTCGGCGGTCAGGGCCGCCGCCGCCTCGGTGGCCTCCTGCACGCTCCAACCGCCGTTTGCGTCCACCCGCACGGTGGGGACCAGTTCGCGCACCGCGTTGACCCGGTCGACGTCGTCGGCCAATCTCTGACCGGGCTCGGCGACCTTCACCTTGGCCGTGCGGGCACCTGGAAACCGGGCCAGCACTTCGGCCACCTGGGCGGCGGCGACGGCCGGCACGGTGGCGTTGATGGGAATGCGGTCTCGGCGGACCGGCGGCGGCTCGCGGTAAGCGGCCTCGATCCCCGACTCCAGCCACGCGGCTGCCTCCTGCGCCTGGTATTCCACGAACGGTCCGAATTCTCCCCAGCCTGCCGGGCCTTCGATCAACGCGACTTCACGGGTGATGATGCCGCGGAACCGCACCCGCATCGGCAGCGCTACGACATGCAGGCGGTCCAGCAGGTCCGCACACGTCGGTATCACTGCCGGTAGACCTGGCGGCCCGCCAGAAATGTCGCACGAACGTCCAGATCGGCAATCCGCTCGGGCGGCACAGTCCGCGGATCGGCCGACAACACCACCAGGTCCGCGTATTTGCCGACTTCCAATGAGCCGATCACGTCGTCGGCGAACAGCTGCCAAGCAGCGTCGATGGTCTGGGCGCGGATCGCCTGCTCGACCGTCAGCCGCTCCTCCGGCGCCAGCACTCGGCCGCTCGGTGCAGTCCGGGTCACGGCCACGCTGATGTTGCGCAGCGGCTCTTCTGGCGTGACCGGTGGATCGTTGTGCAACGAGATACGCATACCGGTGGCTACCGCGGATCCTGCCGGCATCCAACGAGATCCGCGCTCCGGCCCGAACAGGCCGTCGACGATGATGTCGCCCCAGTAGTGGATCTGGTCGACGAAAATGCTGCAGGTGACCCCGAGCTCGGCGGCTCGCTGAAGTTGCTCGGGGCGGATGGCGCCGACGTGCTCGAGCCTTAGCCGGTGGTCGTCGCGCGGGTTGCGGCGTAGCGCCTCTTCATACACGTCAAGGATAGTGTCGACGCCCGCATCGCCCTGCACATGACAGGCCATCTGCCAGCCCAACGGGAAGTAGGCGGCGACGATCTCGGTCAGCTGTTCGGCGGTGTAGTTGGCGCATCCGCAGGAGCCGGGCGTCACGCCGATGGTGCGGGTCGCTGCGGTGTCCAGGTAGGGGAAAGACAGCGCGATGTTGCCGACCCAGGGTGAACCGTCCACCCAGATCTTGATGCCGACCTGGCGCAGCATGTCGTCACCTTGGCTGGGCTCAGCGCTGGTGGACATCTGCGGATTGGAGATTTCGTAGGTGCGCAGCCGCACGGTGAGCTCGCGGCGCAGCTGCTCGACCACTGGCCGAAACGCCGGGTCGAACGCCATCTCCGAGCAGGTGGTCAGCCCGGCGCGGTTGAGCCGGGCACACTCGGCGCGCAGCATCGCCGGGTAATCGCTGGGCTGGATTGCGCTGCGCAAGAGCGGAAACACCGCGCCGATTTCCTCGGCGGTGCCGTCGAGTTCCCCGTTGGCGTCACGGCCGTATCTGGCGCCCTTGGGGTCAGGCGTGTCGCGGCTCAGCCCATTGAGCGCTGCGGCCTGCGAATTGAAATAGGCCTTGTGCCCCGAGTTGTGGATGATCACCAGCGGCCCGTCGGGCGCGACGTCGTCCAGCCAGGTCAGCGTCAGCTCCGGAAGTCCAGATTGCAGCAGTGGGTCCCAGCCGTTCAGGTAGGCGCCGGCCTGTCCTCGCCCCGCGGCCTCGTGGCGGACCGCTGCGACGACGTCATCGGCGCTGCCCATGGTAACCGGCCGGATGTCGACGATCCGGTCCGATAACGCGATGGCCTCCATCAGCGGATGGCCGTGTGCCTCAATAAATCCCGGCATGACACAGCCGGAGCCGCCATCGATGGTTTGGGTGTTGGCACCAATGAACTCGGTCATATCGGACCGGGTGCCGACCGCGATGATCCGGCCGTCGGCCACGGCGAGCGCCTCGGCAGTGGGCCGCGCGTCGTCAACGGTGAGCACGTTTCCGGTAATGACGAGGTCTGCATCGGCCATGGGCAGGAATCCTAGTGATCCTTGGGGCGGCCAAGGGTGCGGCAGACCCGAATTGCAACACGTTCTAGTCTTGCCCTATGAGTGACGAGCTGTTGCGCAACCCGACCCATAACGGCCATCTGCTGGTGGGCGCGCTCAAGCGCCACAAGAACAGACCGGTGCTGTTCCTCGGCGACACCACGCTGACCGGTGGTCAGCTGGCCGAGCGAATCAGCCAGTACACCCAGGCGTTCGAGGCGCTGGGCGCCGGCACCGGCGTCACGGTCGGCCTGCTGTCGCTGAACCGCCCCGAGGTGCTGATGATCATCGGCGCCAGCGGAACCCAGGGCTATCGGCGCACCGCTCTGCACCCGCTCGGCTCGCTGGACGACCACGCCTACGTGCTCTCCGACGCCGGCGCCAGCGCGTTGATCATCGACCCCAACCCGATGTTCGTCGAGCGCGCTTTAGGGCTGCTGGACAAGGTGGACTCGCTCAAGCAGATCCTGACCATCGGGCCGGTGCCGGATCAGCTCAAAGACGTGGCGGTGGATCTGTCGGCCGAGGC
>JBEKNM010000194.1:0-7755 GCA_049522835.1 Mycobacterium sp. | reverse complement strand
GGAATGAGTCCTACCAAACACCGCGAGGGGGCCAAACTCGATCGGGTGCCGTTGCCGATCGAAGCGGCCCGGGCAGCCGTCACAGGTTGGCAGGTCACCTGCACCGCCGCTCGCGTGGTCAGCAAGCTGCCTGGCAAGGGTCCGTGGCAGCAAAAGGTGATCAAGGAGATCCCGCAGACATTCGCTGACCTGGGGCCGACGTATGTGAAGTTCGGACAGATCATCGCGTCCAGCCCTGGCGCGTTCGGCGAGTCGCTGTCCCGCGAATTCCGCAGCCTGCTCGACCGGGTGCCACCCGCCGACACCGACGAGGTGCACAAACTCGTCGTCGAAGAGCTCGGCGGCCAGCCGTCCGAACTGTTCGCGTCCTTCGAGGAGCAGCCGTTCGCGTCGGCGTCCATCGCCCAGGTGCACTACGCGACCCTGCATAGTGGCGAGGACGTCGTCGTCAAGATCCAGCGCCCGGGCATCCGCCGCCGCGTCGCCGCCGACCTGCAGATACTGCGCCGCTTCGCCCAAGCCGTCGAACTGGCCAAGCTGGGCCGGCGCCTGTCGGCACAAGATGTCGTGGCCGACTTCTCCGACAACTTGGCCGAAGAGCTGGACTTCCGCCTCGAGGCGCAGTCGATGGATGCCTGGGTCTCCCACCTGCATGCGTCGCCATTGGGCGAGAACATCCGGGTGCCGCAGGTGCACTGGCAGTTCACCAGCGAGCGGGTGTTGACGATGGAGCGGGTGCAGGGCATCCGTATCGACGATGCCGTCGCGATCCGCAAGGCGGGGTTCAACGGCGTCGAACTGGTGAAAGCGCTGTTGTTCTCCCTGTTCGAGGGCGGCCTGCGGCACGGGCTGTTCCACGGCGACCTGCATGCCGGCAACCTGTACGTCGACGACCAGGGCCGCATCGTGTTCTTCGACTTCGGGATCATGGGCCGCATCGATCCCCGCACCCGCTGGCTGCTGCGCGAGCTGGTGTATGCGCTGCTGGTCAAGAAGGACCACGCCGCAGCCGGCAAGATCGTTGTGCTGATGGGCGCCGTCGGCACCACGAAGCCCGAGGCCCAGGCCGCCAAAGACCTGGCAAGCTTCGCCACGCCGCTGACCACGCAATCGCTGGGCGATATGTCATATGCCGACATCGGCCGGCAGCTGTCGACACTGGCCGACGCCTACGACGTCAAACTGCCCCGGGAGCTTGTCCTGATCGGCAAGCAGTTCCTTTACGTCGAGCGGTACATGAAGTTGCTGGCGCCGAAGTGGCAGATGATGTCCGACCCTCAGCTGACGGGGTACTTCGCGAACTTCATGGTTGAGGTCAGCCGCGAACACCAAACAGACATTGAAGTTTAGAAGAGGTATAAGGGGGGTCTAGTGGAGGTTCGAAGCGGCTTCGCAACATCAGGGGCCACGTCGGGCGATCTGAAGCTGTACTACGAGGACATGGGTGACTTCGACGACCCGCCCGTACTGCTGATCATGGGCCTGGGCGCCCAAATGGTGCTGTGGCGCACCGACTTCTGCGAAAAGCTCGTCCGTCAGGGCCTGCGTGTCATCCGCTATGACAACCGGGATATCGGTCTGTCCACCAAGACTGAGCGTCACAGCTCGAGACAACCGCTGGTGACGCGGTTGGTCCGCTCCTGGCTCGGTCTGCCCAGCCAGGCCGCATACACGCTGGAAGACATGGCCGACGACGCTGCGGCCCTGCTGGATCACCTGGACATCAAGAGCGCCCATATCGTCGGGGCGTCGATGGGCGGCATGATCGCCCAGGTCTTTGCCGCAAGATTCGCGGAGCGGACCAGGAGCCTGGGCATCATTTTCGCCAGTAACAATCACGCGTTCCTGCCACCGCCGGCCCCACGGGCCCTGTTGGCCATCATCAAGGGCCCGCCACCGGATTCACCGCGTGACGTCATCCTCGACAACGCGGTCCGCGTCGCCAGGATCATCGGCAGTCCCCGCTACCCCACGCCCGAAGAACTGGTCCGTGCCGACGCCGCCGAGAGCTACGACCGCAATTACTACCCGTGGGGCGTCGCTCGGCAGTTCAGCGCGATCCTGGGCAGCGGCAGCCTGCTGCACTACGACCGGGGGATTGTCGCACCCACCGTGGTCATTCACGGGCGGGCCGACAAGCTGATGCGGCCCTCCGGCGGTCGCTCGATCGCCCGCACCATCCGAGGCGCCCGATTGGTACTTATCGAGGGCATGGGTCATGATTTGCCTAAGGAGTTGTGGGGTCGAATCATCGGCGAGCTAACGAGCAACTTCGCCGTGGCTCGTTGATCCCACAGCCAACAAGTTTAGTCTTCTACTTATGGGTGACGCTGACATGTCACAGATTTATAGGGTTGCCACAGGAGGTTGTCCGATATGGCCACACTGAAGCCGTATTACGAAGAGTCGCAGTCGACATACGACATTTCCGACGAGTTCTTCGGCTTATTCCTGGACCCCAACATGGTGTACACCTGCGCGTACTTTGAGCGCGACGACATGACCCTCGAAGAGGCGCAGCTCGCCAAGTTGGACCTGGCGCTGGACAAGCTGAACCTCGAGCCGGGGATGACGTTGCTCGACGTCGGATGCGGCTGGGGCGGGGCGGTGGTCCGGGCGGTTGAGAAATATGACGTCAATGTCATCGGTGTCACGCTCAGCCGAAATCACTACGAGCTCAGCAAGACCAGGCTGGCCAGCATCCCGACGACGCGCCATGCCGAGGCGCGGTTGCAGGGCTGGGAAGAGTTCGATGAGAAGGTCGACCGCATCGTCACCTTCGAGGCGTTCGACGCGTTCAAAAAGGAGCGTTGGCCCATGTTCTTCGAACGCGCCTACGACATCCTTCCCGATGACGGCCGCATGCTGCTGCACAGCATCTTCACGCATCCGCAGACGTACTGGAAGGAACATGGCATCTCGGTGACGATGAAGGATCTGCGGTTCTTTCACTTCCTCGGGAAGGAGATCTTCCCCGGCGGCGGGATGTGCGGCGAAGCCGATATTGTCGACAATTCACAGGCCAGCGGGTTCTCGGTCGAGCAGATTCAATACCTGCAGCCGCATTACGTGCGGACTCTGGACATGTGGGCGGCCAACCTGGAGGCCAATCGCGAACGGGCCATCGCCATCCAGTCCGAAGAGGTCTACGACCGTTACATGCGCTACCTGACCGGCTGCGCGGGCCTGTTCCGCAAAGGCTTCTCCAATGTGGCTCAATACACTCTGGTGAGGTAGGGGCGCACCTTCAGCCCTGGGAGAACTCCGCCGCGATTTAAGGTGCGCCCCGGCATCGGATAGCATGCGTCGAGCATCCGTGGGGGAATTCGGTGCTGCTGTTTAGCGCAAGCACCGAGGACCGTTGAGGTCCAGGAAGGCACAAACACAGTCATGGCCGAAAAGCTGACGCCGCATTTTGCCGATGTTCAGGCGCACTACGACTTATCCGACGGCTTCTTCCGCCTGTTCCTGGACCCGACCCAGACTTACAGCTGCGCATACTTCGAGCGCGAGGATATGACGCTTGAAGAGGCTCAGATCGCCAAGATCGACCTGGCGCTGGGCAAGCTGGGTCTGCAGCCCGGCATGACGCTGCTCGACGTCGGCTGCGGCTGGGGCGCCACCATGCGGCGAGCCATCGAGAAATACGACGTCAACGTCGTCGGCCTGACGTTGTCCAAGAACCAGGCCGCACACGTGCAGAAATCGCTCGACGAAATGGACAGCCCGCGCAGCAAGCGAGTGGTGCTCAACGGTTGGGAACAATTCGACGAGCCCGTTGACCGCATCGTGTCCATCGGCGCCTTCGAGCACTTCGGCCACGATCGCTACGACGACTTCTTCACCATGGCCGACAATGTCATGCCCGCTGACGGCGTGATGTTGCTGCACACGATCACCGGTTTGACGCCAGCGGAGATGACTGAACGCGGCATGCCGTTGACGTTCGAACTGGCCCGCTTCATCAAGTTCATCATGACCGAGATTTTCCCGGGCGGTCGGTTGCCGACGATCGAGATGGTGGAGGAGCGCGCCACGAAGGCCGGCTTCAAAGTGACCCGCCGCCAATCGTTGCAACTGCACTACGCCAGGACTCTGGATCTGTGGGCGGAGGCGCTGGCGGCCCACAAGAGCGAGGCCATCGCGATCCAGTCCGACGAGGTCTACGAACGGTACATGAAGTACCTGACCGGCTGCGCCAAGAACTTCCGGATCGGCTATACCGACGTCAACCAGTTCACCCTCGAGAAGTAGCAGGGCGAGCTAGGCGGACTGTTACCTGGCGCACACTGATCGAGAAAAGCCGGGTCAACCGGCTTTAAATGCGAAAAGATACCCACGACCCCGTGTAGCGTGCCGGGGGACGGCGGTCTAGCACAAGGCGGCCGTGTAGGGGGGAGAACATATGCCTAACAACGCAACGGTCACCACGCATACGCAGCAGCACACCGACGACGTCCAGGCGCATTACGACCTATCAGACGAATTCTTTTTTCTGTTCCAGGATCCGACTCGCACCTACAGCTGCGCGTACTTCGAACGCGATGACATGACCCTGCACGAAGCGCAGGTCGCCAAGCTCGACCTCACGTTGGACAAGCTGGGGCTGGAGGCGGGGATGACCTTGCTCGATGTCGGCTGCGGCTGGGGTTCGACGATGAAACGCGCCATCGAGCGCTACGACGTCAACGTCATCGGGCTGACGCTGTCCAAGAACCAACACGCCCACTGCCAGCAAATGCTCGACGAAGTCGACACGAACCGCTCACACCAGGTCCTCCTGCGCGACTGGGGAGAGTTCAGCGAACCGGTGGACCGGATCGTCACCATCGAAGCGTTGGAGCACTTCGGTTTCGAGCGCTACGACGACTTCTTCAAGTTTGCCCACACCGCCATGCCCGCTGACGGCGTGATGCTGTTGCACTCGATCACCTGTTTGACGGGACGGCAGATCGTCGACCGCGGCATGCCGGTGTCTTTTGAGATAGCTCGCTTCATCAAGTTCATCTTGACCGACATCTTCCCGGGCGGCCGATTGCCGTCGACCGAGAAAGTCGACGAGCACGCGACGAAGGCGGGTTTCGCGGTGACCCGTGTCCAGTCGCTGCAACCGGACTTCGCCAGGACCCTCGACCTGTGGGCCGAGGCCCTGGAGGCGCATAGGGACGAGGCCATCGAGATTCAGTCCGAAGAGGTCTACGAGCGGTACATGAAATACCTGACCGGTTGCGCCAAGTCCTTCCGGATCGGCTACATCGACTGCAACCAGTTCACCCTGGCGAAGTAAACTCTCGTGCCGCAGGCGGGCTGCGGTGCTCAGCCTCACGCCGGTAGCCGGCATTGCGACATTGGGTATGGTGGCACGACACACAGATCGAGGATTTGTGCGTGCGATTATGCAGTGAACATCATCCAGGAGAACAAGACGACGATGGCTGAGAGACGGACCGGCCCCACGACGCGGACGCGCTTCGAGGACATCCAGGCCCATTACGACGTTTCCGACGATTTCTTCGCCTTGTTCCAGGACCCGACCCGGACTTACAGCTGCGCCTACTTCGAGCCACCGGATCTCACGCTCGAGGAAGCCCAGATCGCCAAGATCGACCTGAACCTGGACAAGCTGGACCTCAAGCCCGGCATGACATTGCTGGACGTCGGCTGTGGTTGGGGCACCACCATGAAACGCGCCATCGAGCGGTACGACGTGAACGTCGTCGGCCTCACTCTTTCCAAGAACCAGCACGCTCGCTCCGAGCAGGTGCTGGACTCAGTCGACACCGACCGCTCACGTCAGGTGCTGCTGCACGGCTGGGAAGATTTCAGCGACCCCGTCGACCGGATCGTGTCCATCGAGGCCTTCGAACACTTCGGGCACGAGAACTACGACGATTTCTTCAAGAAGTGCTTCGACATCATGCCCGATGACGGCCGCATGACTGTTCAAAGCAGCGTCAGCTACCACCCCTACAACATGGCCGCCCGCGGCAAGAAACTGACCTTCGAGACGATGCGTTTCATCAAGTTCATGATCACCGAGATATTTCCCGGCGGTCGCCTGCCGACCACCGAGATGATGGTCGAACACGGCGAGAAGGCGGGCTTCATCGTCCCCGAACCACTCTCGCTGCAGCCGCACTACATCAAGACGCTGCGGATCTGGGGCGACACGCTGGAGTCAGATAAGGACAAGGCCATCGAGATCACCTCCGAAGAGGTCTACGACCGGTACATGAAGTATCTGCGCGGCTGCGAGCATTACTTCGCCGACGAGCTGCTCGACTGCAGCCTGGTGACCTACCTCAAGCCGGTTGCGGCCGCCTAAATTCGGAGAATGTGGGTGTCGGATTGCCCGCGCGTTGTTCGTCGAAAAGGTAGAGAGTGGAACACAGGGTTTCGCTCACTACCGGAGGTGACGACAAAATGCAGTACTTCGCCTTATTGATCAGCAGGGAGCGCGACCGCACGACCGAAGAGGGGGCAGCCGAGGTGGCCGCCTACCGGAGCTTCCACATCAAGGCCGCGTCGGCGATTCGCGCCGGCGATGCGCTGGCGCCTGCAGCGACCGCGGTGCGCATCACCGACGGCCCGGACGCGCCGATGATCACCGACGGCCCGTTCGCCGAAGGTGCCGAAGTGGCCGGTGGTTACTACGTGTTCGAAGCCGAGAACCTGGACGAGGCCTTGGCGTTGGCCCGCGACATCCCGGCGGCCAAGTACGGTGCGGTCGAGGTGTGGCCCATGGCAGGCCCCGGGTTGGAACCCCAACCGCTTGCGGGCACCAACTGGATCGCGCTGCTGCTGGAGCCGCCCGAGCGGCCGGCCGCGCCCGGCACGCCAGAGTGGCAGGCAATAGTTGCGCTGCACCAGGAGTTCGGGGCCGCGGCGGGCCAGCACATCAAGTCCGGCGCCGGCCTGCATCCGCCATCGACGGCGACTACGGTGCGGGTACGCGATGGCGAGGTCCTCATCACCGACGGGCCGTATGTGGAAGGCGCCGAAGTCGCCAACGGCTTCTACGTGCTTAGCGCCGCCGACCGCGACGAAGCCGTCAAGCTCGCGTCGATGATCCCCGCTTCTGCCGTGCAGGTGCGCCAACTGGCTGGTATCTCGGATCTTTAGCGTCGATCAAGCGTCACCATGACCAACCTGGACGGCGTCTTCCGCCGGGAATGGGGACCCGTCGTCGCCGCGATCGCGCGGTGGTCCGGCGACCTCACCGTCGCTGAGGACGCCGTCCAGGAGGCCTGCGCCGAGGCGCTTCGCAGCTGGCCTCGCGACGGCGTGCCCGACAATCCCGGCGGCTGGCTGGTGACGGTCGCCCGCAACCGCGCCCGGGATCGGCTACGCCGCGAATCCATCCGTCCCGGAAAGGAATTGGGAGCGGTGCTGGACGACATTAGCGCGCGCACCGACCGTCCGGACGTGCCGCATCGAGTGCGCGACGACGAGCTGCGGATGATGTTCACCTGCGCGCACCCGGCGCTCGACCGGCAGTCGCAGCTGGCGCTCACGTTGCGGTTGGTGTCCGGGTTGACCGTCGCCGAGATCGCCCGTGCGCTGCTGCAGACGGAGGCGGCCATCGGCCAGCGAATCACGCGCGCCAAGAACAAGGTCCGGCACGCCAATATCCCGCTGCGGGTACCACCCGCCGAGCTGCTGCCGGAGCGCACGCCACATGTGCTCAGTTGCATCTACTCGGTGTTCACCGAGGGTTATTGGTCCACGGCGGGCCCGTCGGCGATTCGTGACGAA
>JBEKNM010000193.1:0-7811 GCA_049522835.1 Mycobacterium sp. | reverse complement strand
GCAGGTCCACGGCCATCGCCTCGCTCCAGCCGCACAGCGCGAACTTGCTTGCACAGTAAGCGGTTTCGTGGATGATCCCGAGCCGGCCGCCGACACTGGACACGTTGACGATCACGCCCGAGCCGCGCGCCAACATCGGCGGCAGCAGGGCCAGCGTCATCCGCATCGGGGCGAAGAAGTTGACCCGCATGACGGCTTCGACCTCGTCGGGCTCCAACTCGGTGACCGGTCGGCGCTTCGGGATTGCGGCGTTGTTGATCAGCACGTCGACGCCGCCGAGTCCATCCCAAGCTTGCAGCGCAACCTCGCCGACGGCCCCAGCGTCGGCCAGGTCGGCCACCCACATCGCCGAGTCCGGCGAAGTCCGCTGACAGTCAGTCAGCACCTCGGCCAGGCGAGCCCGCCGGCGCGCGACCAGCCCCACCACCGCTTGCTGCGCGGCCAGCTGCCTGGCCAGGGCTGCTCCCAAACCCGACGAAGCACCCGTAATGAGCACCCGCTTGCCGGCCACCGAGTATGCCATGGGTCAAGGCTGCCGCATGCGTGCAACGGCGTACAGTCTGAAAGCTTGTTATACTGGCTAAGTAATCTCTAAGACAAACTAAATACATCCGATAGGGGCAAGACATGACTTCCGCCAGCTCAAGGTACGAGGGAGACACCTGGGATTTGGCATCCAGCGTGGGGGCGACTGCCACGATGGTCGCGGCGGCCCGCGCCGTGGCGACCCGCGCCGACCGTCCGCTCATCAACGACCCGTTCGCCGAGCCGCTGGTCCGGGCGGTCGGCGTTGACCTGCTCGTCCGGCTGGCGAGCGGCGAATTGAACCCGACCGACTTGAACGACGTCCAGGACGGCGCCACAGGATCCGCCGGGGCCATGTCCCGCATGGCCGACAACATGGCAGTCCGCACCAAGTTCTTCGACGAGTTCTTCCTGGACGCGACGAAGGCCGGCATCAAGCAGGCCGTGATCCTGGCTTCGGGACTGGATGCCCGCGCCTACCGGCTGCCGTGGCCCGCCCAGACGGTGGTCTACGAGGTGGACCAGCCGCAGGTCATCGAATTCAAATCCCGCACGTTGGGCGAGCTGGGCGCCACGCCCACCGCCGACCGTCGGGTGGTGGCGGTCGATTTGCGCGACGATTGGCCCACCGCGCTGCGTACCGCCGGGTTCGACCCGGCCCAACCGACCGCGTGGAGCGCCGAGGGCCTGCTCGGCTACCTGCCGCCAGAAGCGCAGGACCGCCTGCTGGACACCATCACCGAGCTCAGCGCGCCGGGCAGCCGGTTGGCCACCGAAAGCGCGCCCAACCCTGAGCCCGGTGACGAGGACAAGCTGAGGGAACGCATGCAGAGCATCTCCGAGCGCTGGCGTGCGCACGGTTTCGATCTCGACATGGCCGGACTCGTCTACTTCGGCGACCGCAACGAAGCGGCTCCCTACCTGAGCAACCATGGTTGGCTGCTGAATGACATCAGCATCCGGGACCTGTTCGAGGCCAACGGACTTCCGCCGCTTGAAGACGACGAGATGCGCATGGGCGACGTACTCTACGTCAGCGGCACCCTCTACAGGAACACGAAGCAGGAGCTATCTGAATGACCTCGGGACGCACTGACGGCGACAGCTGGGGCCCGGGATCCAGCGTGGGGGCCACGGCGACCATGGTCGCCGTCTCTCGCACGCTGGCGTCGCGGGGACCAGACGCATTACTCAACGACCCGCTGGCTGATCCGCTGGTGCGGGCGGTGGGCCTGGATCCGTTCATCCGGGTGATCGACGGAGAGCTCACGGTCGAGGATGATCCGCTGCTGAGCCGTGCGGCGCTGAACGAACAGATTGCCGTGCGCACCAGGTTTTTCGATGACTTCTTCACGGGGCCTTCCGGGGCCACCGACGCCGGTATCCGCCAGGCGGTGATCCTGGCCTCCGGCCTCGACACCAGGGCCTACCGGCTGGGCTGGCCGGAGGGCATGGTGGTCTACGAGATCGACCAGCCGCAGGTCATCGACTTCAAGACCCGCACGCTGTCCGACTTGGGCGCTGCCCCGACCGCCGATCGGCGGCCAGTCGCCATCGATCTGCGCAACGACTGGCCGACCGCGCTGCGGCAGCACGGCTTTGACGTCGGCCAACCGACGGCTTGGATCGCCGAGGGCCTGCTGGCTTACCTGCCTCCGGAAGCTCAGGATCGATTGTTCGACAGCATCGCTGCGCTCTGCCCGCCGGGCAGCCGAGTCGCCACCGAACACTTCCCCGACCCCACCGGCTTGTCCGATGAACGCGCACAACGCTTCGCCGAGCGCTGGCCTCGGCTCGGACTCGACGTCAACATATCCGACCTGATCTACCAAGGTGAGCGCAGCACCGTCATCGAGTACTTGACCAGCCACGGCTGGCAGGTGACCGCCAGGTCTGCCAGGGAAATGTATGCGCACAACGGGTTCGAGTTTCCCGACAACGAGTTGACCGCCGCCTTCCGCGACATGAGCTACGTGGCTGCCACCCTGAAATAGAGTTCAGCTAGCGCTTGGCTAGGGTCGTCTCGTGCCACGCGCTCACGACGACAACTGGGATCTGGCGTCCAGCGTGGGCATGACCGCGACCATGGTCGCGGCCGGGCGGGCAATCGCGTCGAACGATCCTCGCGGTTTGATCAACGATCCGTTCGCCGAACCACTGGTGCGCGCGGTTGGGGTGGATTTCTTCACCAAGATGATGGACGGCGAGCTCGATCTCGCGGCAATCGAGACGGTTTCACCGTTGCGTATGCAGGCGATGACCGACGGGATGGCGGCGCGCACGAAGTATTTCGACGACTACTTCATCAACGCCACGGGCACCGGGGTGCGTCAGGTGGTGATCCTCGCGTCCGGGTTGGACTCGCGCGCCTACCGGCTGCCGTGGCCGGCTGCGACAGTCGTCTATGAGATCGACCAGCCGCAGGTGATCGAGTTCAAGACAACCACCTTGGCCGGCATCGGCGCCGAACCTGCGGCAACGCGGCGCACCATCCCTATCGATCTGCGCCAGGACTGGCCGGCGGCACTGCAAGCGGGCGGCCTGGACGTGACAACACCGACAGCGTGGTTGGCCGAAGGCCTGCTGATCTATTTGCCGCCAGAAGCCCAAGACCGGCTGTTCGATAACATCACCGCGCTCAGCGTGCCGGGCAGCGCTATCGCTACCGAATTCGTACCCGGCATCGTCGATTTCGATGCCGACCGGGTACGGGAGATGTCCGGTTCCTTTCGGGAACTCGGCGTAGACATCGACATGGCGTCGCTCGTGTACCCCGGCGAGCGCAACAACGTCGTCGACTATCTGCGGGCCAAGGGGTGGGACGTCGAGGGCGTGACGCGCACGGAACTGTTCAAGCGCAACGGCATGGATGTGCCTGCCCCGGAAAACGACGACCCGCTCGGCGAAATCATCTTCATCAGCGGCAGCTGCACCGGTTAGCCGAGTGTCTCGTCGAGCCAGTCGTAGATGCGTGCGAAAGCGAGCGCGCAGTGGCGCGCAGGAAGCCGTCCCGTGCGCTGACGGCATGACCTCTCTCCGAGTTGCCGCTGCGCTTCGTTGGAGACTCGTTCGCCAGCGGCGTCCCATTCGCGGTACCAGCTGTCGTAGTCACCGGAGGTGATCCAAGAGACCGTCGCGAGGACCTCGCTTGGTCTCGTACCAGAACTGGACATCGTCCGGGAAGAACGGAGATGGTGCTGCCGCAGACTGAGTCGACACGTCTTGCATCCCATCCTTAGGAGCCGCCGCGATCTCACGCGCGCTCGGCAACACCCGCTAGAAGCGGGACTCTCCCAACCACAGCACCTTAGCGCCGTTCAGCGTCTCCGCGACGCTTTCCACGGCCTCGGCCACGATCCCGGCAACCGCGCGGGCAGCCAGCGCGCGTGGTCGAACCAGGTCCAGCAGCGACGAGCTTGGGTAACTGACGAGGCGGACGTCGGCATCCTCGTCCAGGTCGGCCAGGACTTTGGCCCGGCGCACCGCGGCCCGAAATCCGCCGAGTTCGTCAACCAGGCCACGTTCGAGAGCGTCGGCGCCAGTCCAGACACGCCCTCGCGCAACGGCATTTACGGCTTCGACAGGCAGGTTGCGGCCCTCGGCGACGCGTTCGACGAAGTCGGTATAGAACAAGTCCGCCTCGGCCTCCCGATGGGCCTGTTGCTCCGGCGTGAATAGCGTGTCGGCTGACCAGGCATCGGCATTGGCGTTGGTGCGCACGGTATCTGACGCGACACCCAGCCGCTCCTTCAAGTCCCGGACCACCAGCTTTCCGGTGATCACGCCAATCGACCCGGTGATCGTGCCAGGATTGGCCACGATCGCGTCGGCGCACATGGACACGTAGTAGCCGCCGGATGCCGCAACCGCACCCATCGACACCACCACCGGCTTGCCACGTTCGCGGGCCCTTTTCACCTCACGCCAGATGGTCTCGGACGCGGTGACCGATCCCCCGGGGCTGTCCACACGCAGCAAGATGGCGGATATCGAGTCGTCGGCAGCGACCTCGCGCAGTGCCGCCGCGATTGTGTCACCCGCGGCGTTCGAGACGCCGAACGGCAGGATTTGCGGCCCGCCACGCCCGTTGACGATCGTGCCTTCGACGGTGACCACAGCGAACGTCGGCTTCGACCGGCGGCCTGGAACCGGCGGCATCGGCGGCGCCAGCCGTGATCGGGCCGCACTGGCGTATCGCGCCAGGTACAGCCGAGGCGGATCCGCTTCATCCGGGTTCTCCTCGGAGCTGCTATCTGCTGCTGAATCACCCCGCACACCAACAAGTTCCGCTATCCGGGCATAGGCCTCGTCGCGGAATCCGATCCGATCGATCAGACCGGAAGCGAGTGCGTCATCACGTAGTAGCGGGGCTCGGTCAGCCAGGGCATCGAGCGCCTCGGAATCGAGGTTGCGCGATTCGGCGACCGCCTGCCACACCTGACCCTGCAGGCTTTCCAGCATCTCGGTGACGGCCTCGCGGTGGGCGTCGGTGAAGCCGTCCTCGGTGAAAAGGTTTGCCGCCGACTTGTATTCACCCCGAGCGACAAACTGGGCTTTGATCCCCGCCTTGTCCAGCGCGTCGCGCAGAAAGGTGGCGTTGCTCGCGAAGCCGATCAGCCCGACACTTCCGGAGGGCTGCATCCATACCTCACCGAACGCCGAAGCCAGGTAGTACGAGAGCGTGCCCGGATAGGTTTCGGCCCAAGCCAGTGACGGCTTGGCGGCGCTGAAGGTCGCGATGGCCTCCCGCAGTTCCTGAACCGCCGCCGCCGGCGACGCTTCGAGCTGCACACGGGCGATCAGCCCGGCCACCCGAGGATCCTTCGCGGCGCGGTGGATTGCAGCGATGGCATCGCGCAGCGCCATCGACCGGCCACCTCCGGTAATAACCGTGAGCGGATCAAAGCCTGTGGTCTCCGGCGGCACCGATCGCAGGTTGAATTCGAGCACACAGCCGTTGGGTATGCCATGGTGGCGGGCGGTATCGACCCGGTTGGCCAGGGCACGAACGTCGTCTGTCCTAATTAGGAAGCCAGGAAGCGAAGGCAGGAAGGCAAACATATCCGTCTAGCCTACCGATCGCGCGCCGTACGGTGGTGGGGTGAGGTTTTCGATCGCTATCCCTCAGTTCGATTACGACGGCTTCGACGCTCCCGGTCTCCGCTCGTACCTTGCGCGGGCCGAGGAGCTCGGGTTCGAGGGCGGCTGGGTGCTCGAACAGACCGTCGGCCCGGCACCGCTACTCGCGCCCCTGGAGCTGCTGGCGTATTGCGCGGCCTGTACCGAGCGACTGCGGCTGGGAGTCGCGGTCCTGGTGACGTCGCTGCATGAGCCGCTTCAGCTGGCCTCGTCTGTGACGGCCGTCGACCGGCTCAGCCACGGACGGCTGGATATCGGTGTTGCACCTGGGGGTGGCGCTCGCAACTTCGCCGCCTTCGGTGTGGACAAGGACACCTTCATCTCGTATTTCACCGAGGGCCTGGAATTGATGAAGGCGGCCTGGTCCGACGAACCCCGGGTGACGTTCCACGGCCGGTTCCGTGACGTCGACAGCATTCCCATCCAGCCGAAGCCGGTGCAGCGACCGCACCCACCGATCTGGTTCGGGGGCCTTGCTCCCAAGGCCCTGGCCCGGGCGGTGCGCCACGGTGATTCGTTCCTGGGCGCGGGCTCGTCGACGACGGAAGCCTTCGCCGGCGCCGTCACCATCGTCCGCGGCGAGCTCGCCGAACAGCAGAAAGACCCCGCACATTTCACCATCGGCAAACGCGTCTACCTGATGATCGACGACGACGCCGCCCGGGCCCGCGAACGTGTGCTCGCCGGGTTGCGGCGCATCTACGGCGAGATGCCCGGTGTCGATGCGGTCCCGGTGTCCGGCACGCCTGACGATGTCGCCCGCGGGCTGGCTGAGGTGATCGACGCGGGCGCGCAGATGCTGCTGCTCAATCCGATCGGCCGTGACGTGCCGGAAGCCCGAGAGCAGATGGAACGTCTTGCCGCCGAGGTGATTCCGCAGCTGGCTTAGTGCAGCGAGCTGGGGGTGGTACCTCCCGTTTGCGAGCAGACACAAAATCGCCCAAAATCGGCGGATTTTGGGCGATTTTGTGTCTGCTCGCGGCGCCTACAGCTCGGCGACCGAGCCGCCCGCGGCGGCGATCTTCTCGCGCGCGCTGCCGCTGAACTTGTGTGCAGACAATTCGACCTTGACGGTCAGCTTGCCGTCGCCGAGGACCTTGACCAAAGAATTCTTGCGAACGGCGCCCTTGGCCACCAGGTCGTCCACACCGATGGCACCGCCGTCGGGGAACAGCCGGTTGATGTCACCGACATTGACGACCTCGTACTCGGTGCGGAAGCGGTTGCGGAATCCCTTGAGCTTGGGCAGCCGCATGTGGATCGGCATCTGCCCGCCCTCGAAAGTGACCGGCACCTGCTTGCGGGCCTTGGAGCCCTTGGTACCACGGCCCGCGGTCTTGCCTTTGGAGCCCTCACCGCGACCGACTCGGGTACGTGTGGTTTTCGACCCGCGCGCGGGGCGCAGGTCGTGCAGCTTGATCGTCATTTCTTACCTCCGGTGGCCGCCTCGGCGGACTCCACCACGACGAGGTGGCTCACCACCGCGATCAGTCCGCGCGTCTGTGGGTTGTCGTCACGGATCACCGAATGGCGAATCCGCCGCAGGCCCAGGGTGCGCAGGCTCTCGCGCTGCTTCCAACGAGCCCCGATCGTGCTGCGTACCTGGGTGATCTTCAGCTGGCTCATGGCTGTGACGTTCCCTCCCGTGCCGTGGCTGCCGCGAGAGCTTCACTTTGCCGACGCGCCTTCAGCATCCCGGCCGGGGCGACATCCTCGATCGGCAGACCGCGGCGGGCGGCCACCTCCTCGGGACGCTGCAGCAGCTTGAGCGCGGCCACGGTGGCGTGCACCACGTTGATCGCGTTGTCGCTGCCCAACGATTTGGCCAGGATGTCGTGTACCCCAGCGCATTCCAGCACCGCGCGAACCGCACCACCGGCGATCACACCGGTACCCGGACTGGCGGGGCGCAACAGCACCACGCCGGCGGCTGCCTCGCCCTGCACCGGGTGAGTGATGGTGCCGCCGATCAGCGGCACCCGGAAGAAGCCCTTGCGCGCCTCTTCTACGCCCTTGGCGATCGCGGCCGGGACCTCCTTGGCCTTGCCGTAGCCGACACCGACCATGCCGTTGCCGTCACCAACGATGACCAGAGCGGTGAAGCTGAATCGCCGGCCACCCTTGACCACCTTGGAGACACGGTTGAT
>JBEKNM010000192.1:0-7818 GCA_049522835.1 Mycobacterium sp. | reverse complement strand
GAGTTGCCGTAACGGGGGGTCTGATTCGGCCGGCGGCGCCACAGCCAAACAGGGCCGGGCCCGGGTAGCCTGAGCACATCCACATTCCCCTCCACCGCGAGGCGGGCGGCCCGATCCGGATCGCCGTGCTGGCGCCGATCGCGTGGAGGACACCTCCTCGTCACTACGGGCCGTGGGAGCAGTTCGCCTCGTTGCTCACTGAGGGGCTGGTGGCGGCCGGCCACCACGTCACGCTGTTCGCCACCGCAGACTCGATCACCACGGCCAGCCTGCACGCAACCGCGCGGTGTGGTTGGTCTGAGGATGCGACGATCGACGCGAAGGTCGCAGAGTGCCTGCACATCGCCTCGGTGTTCGAGCGCGCTGGCGAGTTCGACATCATCCACAACGGGTTCGACTTCCTGCCGCTCACGTACAGCGATCTCATCACCACGCCGGTAATCACCACGATCCACGGGTTCTCCTCCGATCGGATCATTCCTGTCTACGAGCGCTACGACAGCACCACCGCGTACGTGTCGATAAGCGACGCCGATCGGCACCCGAATCTGCACTACGCGGCCACCATCCACCACGGCATCGATATCGGCAGGTTCCCGATCCATCCAAGCCCCGGCGAGCACCTGCTGTTCTTCGGACGGATCCACCCCGACAAGGGCACCGCCCAAGCGATCGAGGTCGCCCGCCGATGTGGCCGCCGGCTCGACATCGCCGGGATCATCCAGGACGAGGAGTACTTCCGCAACGAGGTTGCGCCGCACGTCGACGGCAAGCAGGTGCGCTACCTCGGCCCCATCGACGCGTCGGTGCGCGCCGAGGTACTGGGAGGCGCGCACGCCCTTCTCCATCTGATCGACTTCGACGAGCCGTTCGGCTACAGCGTCGTCGAGGCGATGGCCTGTGGCACGCCGGTGGTCGCCAACTCAAGAGGCTCGATGCGCGAGCTGATCGAGTACGGGGTCACTGGCTATCTGGTCAACGACATCGATTCGGCGGTGGCCGCGGTCGCTGCGGCTGGCGAGCTCGACCGACCCAAGATCGCCGAGCGCGCCGCCGACCGGTTCACGGTCGCCACCATGGTCGACAAGTACGTAACGGTGTACCGCGACGTCGTTGGCAATCGGAAGTGAACCCAGGCGGCCGACGCGAACCTGCTTGGTGGAAGTCTGCTGTCGTCTACCAGATCTATCCGCGCAGTTTCGCCGACTCGAACGGCGACGGGTTGGGGGATCTGGGTGGCATCATCGGGCGGCTCAAGTTCACGATGCCGGCTTGGCGCGGAAGCCCGGTCCGGGTTCGGGTGTGACATTTCGCGCGGTGATCTCTTCGCCGCAGTGGGCGCAGATCAGGCGTGGATCGGCGAACTCGCCGCAGGTGTTGTGGCGCAGCACAATCGGTGGCCCGTCCGGGTGCGGCAAGTGCTGGTCCCCCCACTGCATGAGGACGACGATCGCTCCGAAGAGATCGCGGCCTGCGTCGGTGAGTCGGTACTCGTGGCGCTCGGGATCCCGCGAGTATGGCACCCGGTCAAGCAGGCCCGCATTGACGAGCATCCGCAGCCGCGACGAGAGGGTGGGCCGCGGAATGCTGAGGTTACGAGCGAGCTGACCGAAGCGCTGTACCCCGAAGAATGCCTCGCGCAGGATAAGCAGCGTCCAGCGCTCGCCGACCAGCTCGAGTGCCCGGCCGACCGACTCCGCCTCGAAGCGGTGAGACAGATCGGGAGCGGCCATAGTTCAACAACTGTACCCGGTTCAATTGCTGAACCATAGGTGGTAACGTAATTGAACCGTCACCGTCACCAGGAGCCCCGATGAATCAGCCGGACCTGAGCGCCACGCCGCGCAGCGGAACCCACAGCGACGTCGAGATCGAGGTCCTCGCCGAGAAGATCGCGCTTTCGGCCCGGGAGATGTCGGCGGAGATCGACCGCGAGCGCCGACTTCCAGACGAGCTGGTCGCCCAGCTGCGCGAGGCAGGGCTCCTGCGTGCCGGTATGCCGCGTGAGGTTCAGGCCCCGGAGTTGGCGCCCGGACTGGCACTGCGGTGCGCCGAAGCCGTGGCGCGAGGCGACGCATCGGCGGGATGGTGCGTGTCGATCGCGATTACGAGTAGCCTGCTGGTCGGTTACCTGCCTGCATCCAGCCGCGACGAGATGTTCGGCGGCGGGCGGGGGGTCGCGGCGGGGGTGTGGGCGCCGCGCGGCACGGCGAGGTCGGTCGATGGCGGTGTTGTGGTGTCCGGGCGCTGGCCATTCTGCAGCGGGATTACCCACGCTGACATGATGTTCGCCGGCTGCTTCGTCGACGAGCGGCGCGCGCCATCCGTCGTCGCCCTGCACAAGGACGACCTCCAAGTCCTCGACACCTGGCACACGCTGGGCCTGCGCGGCACGGGCAGCCACGACACCGTTGCCGATGACGTCTTCGTGCCCGCCGATCGCGTCTTCTCGGTGTTCGACGGACCGATCGTGGACCGGCCGCTGTATCGCTTTCCGGTGTTCGGATTCTTCGCGTTGTCGATCGGTGCAGCCGCGTTGGGCAATGCGCGCGCCGCGATCGACGACCTCGTGGAACTGGCCGGCGGCAAGAAAGGGCTGGGGTCGACGCGCACCTTGGCTGAACGTCCGGCGACCCAAGCGGCGGTGGCAACGGCCGAGGCGGCGCTGGGCGCCGCTCGCGCGCTGTACTACGAGGCGATCGATGCGGCCTGGCAGGCCAGCCACGGTGCCGACGCAGTGCCGCTGGCGATGCGCAACCGGCTACGTCTGGCGGCCACTCACGCGGTACGGACCTCGGCCGACGTTGTGCGCAACATGTATGACCTGGCTGGGGGCAGCGCCATCTACGACGGCGCACCTCTGCAGCGCCGGTTCCGCGATGCATACACAGCCACTGCCCACTTCCAGGTCAACGAGGCATCACGCGAGCTGCCCGGTCGCATTCTGCTCGACCTGCCTGCCGACACGTCCATGCTGTGACCGGTATCGAAGTCGCTCTACCGTTCTGGCTTGACCGGCCCGACGTCGAGGCAATGGATGTCGCGCTGGCGGCCTCGGACACGGGCTTCGATGCGGTGTGGATCGGCGAAATGGCCACATACGATGCGTTCGCGCTCGCGACCGCGGTCGGCCTGCGCGCGCCCGGAATGACCCTGAAGATCGGACCGCTGGCCGTCGGCGTCCGCAGCCCGGTGGCATTGGCGCTGGGTGCAAGTTCGGTCGCTTCGCTCACCGGCAGCCGGGTTGACATCGCATTGGGGGCCTCCAGCCCGGCGATCGTGACCGGCTGGCACGACCGTCGATGGGCGCACCACGTGCCGGTCATGCGCGAAACCATCGAATGCCTGCGGTCGATATTGACCGGTGCGCGCGTCGAGTACGTCGGCCAACACGTCAGCAGTCACGGCTTTCGACTGCGCACGGCGCAGCCCGATACGCGAATTGCGTTGGGGGCGTTCGGACCTGGAATGATTCGGGTGTCGGCGCAACACGCCGACGAGGTGGTGCTCAATCTTGCTTCGCCTGCCCGTTTAGCGGAGATTCGTGCGGCCATCGACGCCGCGGCCGCGGTGGCCGGCCGTGCGGCGCCGCGCCTCACGGTGTGGGTGCCGGCTGCGCTGAACCCCGGTGCCGCCGCGCGCGCCCAACTGGCAGCTCAGTTGGCCGTGTATCTCAGCCCGCCCGGTTACGGCGAAATGTTCAGCGCGTTGGGTTTCGACGACCTCGTCCGTAGGGCCCGTACCGGCGCAACTCGCCGCGACCTGGCGCGCGCCGTCCCCGTCGAACTGCTCGACCATGTGTGTGCGTTGGGCAGCGCCGATCGAATCGCGACACGGCTGCGCGCCTACCGCGAAGCCGGCGCCGACTGCGTCGCGGTTGTGCCCTCCACAGCCGAAGACCCGGGAGGCCGGGCGACTCTGCGCGCGGCGACGGCCGCGATTAGCTCTAACCGGGAGATGTGAATGGAAATACTGTCCTGAGCCGGAAATTCGGCAAGATCGCCCAGATCGGCTACGTCGTGCGCGATATCGACGCCGCCATGGACAACTGGATCGAACACGGCGTCGGCCCCTGGTTCTATGTCGACCGTGTGCAGACGGATTATTTCCGCTACCGCGGCGCCGACTCCGCCATGGAAATGAGTGTCGCCCTGGCTAACTCTGGCGACATCCAGATCGAGCTGATCCAACAGCGCAACGACGCTCCCTCGATGTACAAGGACTTCCTCGAATCCGGGCGGGAAGGAATGCAGCACATCGCGTACTGGAGCAACGACTTCCAGAAGCTCTACGACGACGCGGTCGGCGCGGGTTACGTGGTCGGGCAAGAGGGAAGCATCGGCGGCGAGCAAGGCAGATTCGCCTACCTCGACACCGAGCACGAACAGGGCACCGTCATCGAGATCTCCGATATCAGCGGTCCCAAAGGCCAATTCTTCCAGTACATCCGCGAGGTCGCCGCGGACTGGGACGGCAGCGATCCGATCCGCGGGAGGAATTGAGAGTCATGGAATTCCCTGCCTACCCCGATATCGACGCATTGCCCCAGCACCTCAAGGACACCCTCGCAACGCACGCCCCGGTCAACGTCTACAAGATGGTCATGCACTCA
This sequence comes from Mycobacterium sp., assembly GCA_049522835.1. Taxonomy (GTDB): domain Bacteria; phylum Actinomycetota; class Actinomycetes; order Mycobacteriales; family Mycobacteriaceae; genus Mycobacterium. The sequence continues at coordinate 3,206 of JBEKNM010000192.1, read as the reverse complement.
CCCGGTCTGGCGCCGGGGTTCTTCGTGATGGCCGACGCGATTTTCCAAGCCAATTCGCTACCGCCGCATCTGCGAGAACTGGCAATCCTGCGGGTCGGATACCGCTATGATGCCGACTACGAGGTCCACCAACACAAGATCATCGCGGGATACGCCGGTCTGTCCGCCCAAGCCATAACGGCTGCGGCCACTGGTGCTACCGACGGACTGCCCCACGACGAGGCGGAAATCATCGCCTGGACTGACCGCCTTCTGAACGACCACACGCTGCGCGGAAGCGAACGTGGACGCGCGCTAGAGGTCCTCTCCGTCGCTCAGCTCGCCGACCTCGTCATCACCGTCGGCTTCTACCAACTCGTTTGCAACTTCCTCAACACATTCGAGGTCACCACCGACGGCGAACCAACCCTAGGTTGAAGGACGGTCGATTGCGCCCAGACGCGCGTGGACCTATCCCGCGTTACCCTCCGCCAACCAGATCGTTGTTTTGCGGGCAGTACGTGTGAACGGAGATGGTCACATACGTGTTGGCATCGTTACCGAGTGCGGGATTACTCGCGCGAAACGCCGCGATTATCTGCGGCACCGTCATACCCTGCCGGATGTCGTCGCATACCAGCTTGCCGTTGTGGATGGCCGCGTCGGGGTTGGCGAACGAGATGCCCCGGTCGTTCAGCGCCTGTACGTACTTGTTGTCCTGATCGGGTGTGGAGGCAATTGATGATGGGGCGGCGGCCGGCGCCGAAGCCGTCGCCGGTGCGGTCGGAGGCGTCGCGCCGTCCTTCGGCGCTGGCTGCCCGGTAGGCGACTGCTGCACAACCTTGCTATGCGGGCCTAACACCCAAAACCCCACAACGATCGCCGCTGCCAGCGCGAGACCACTCGCGAGAAGGGCACCAGCCTTGCGCCACGTAGCGTGCCATGACTCGTGCTCGGCCGCCGCTGCTCTCTGGGTGTCTTGTTGATCGCCAACGTCATCTTCGCGCGACCACGCGGGACCAATTGCATCCGGAGCTGCGGAATTAGGCGCAGCAACGGTCTCGCCGCTGCCATCGGCAGCCGGGACCGGCTCGGCCATGAGGATCATGGTAGCCATCGTGAAAGGATTCGTGACCAAGCCCCCGGGCCGCCCATGACCCGTCAAGCGGCGGAGTGACGACAACAGGTACTAGCGGTACCCTCCAACGCCATGGCGGAGACGCGATGAGTGCGGGCCTTTTCGGACTCCTCGACGACGTCGCGGTTCTCGCACGACTTGCTGCTGCAACGACCGCCAAGGCTGCGGGAGTCGTCATTGACGACACAGCGGTGACACCGCAATACGTCCATGGGGTCGCGGCCGAGCGTGAGCTGCCCATCATCAAACGCATCGCGATTGGATCCCTGCGCAACAAGCTCCTGTTAATCCTGCCCGCCGCAATGCTGCTCAGCCAGTTCGCGCCGCGGCTGCTGACCCCGATCCTGATGCTGGGCGCCACTTACCTGTGCTACGAAGGCGCCGATAAGGTGTGGGGCAGTTTCCACGGTCATGATGCCCACGCGGCGCCGGTCGCCGAGGACGAGATGGTGACCGGCGCGATCCGGACCGACTTGATCCTGTCCGCCGAGATCATGGTCATCGCCCTTTATGCGGTGGCCGACCAGGCGTTCGTGCCACGGCTCATCATCCTCGTAGTCGTTGCCCTGGTGCTCACCGTTGCGGTGTACGGCGTCGTCGCCGTCATCGTCAAGATGGACGACGTCGGCCTGCACCTGACTACGACCTCATCCCGAATCGCGCAGCAGTTCGGCCGGGGTCTGGTCGTTGTCATGCCCAAACTGCTCTCGGTGCTCTCAGCGGTCGGGATGGTGGCGATGCTCTGGGTCGGTGGCCACATTTTGCTGGCGGGGAGCGACCGCATGGGCTGGCACACTCCGGAGCGCTTGGTTCAGCACCTGGCGGATCGGGGTCGCCACGCTGTCGAGTCCGTCGGTGGCGTGCTCGCGTGGTTGGTCAACACCGGGGTGTCTGCGGTGATTGGATTAGTCGTCGGAGTCATCGCCGTCGCACTCATCAAGCTGCTGTCGTTGGCTCGGCGAGGTCGCTCCTCCCCTTAAACAATGCAAGCCGCGAGCGAAGACGGAGTGAAGGCAGTGCTGGCGCTCAATGATTAGTGGATCAGGCCCGTGAGCCAGCCCGGATCCTGAAAGTTCACGACCTTGCTGCCGTCCCACACGAACGGCGTGCCATTGGCATTGAGCGCGGCCAGCGTCGCGCCCGCAGCTTCGGCCTTCGCCTTGGCGGTGCCGACATCGTCTCCTTCCCTAATGCAGGTGATCACTGTCGGGTCGACGCCGACGGTTTTGCCGAGTTGGGCCAGTTCGCCGTCGGTGCGATCCTCCGGGGCGCCCTCTTGAGGCTGAAAATTGCTGGCGAACAGGCCGGAGTAGAACTCGGTGTAGAGCTTCGGGTTGTTCTGCGCTGCGACGCAGTACGTGGCCGCCAGCGCGCGAGTCGAGTAGTTCTTGCTCTTCGACTTGTCGTCGAGGAAGTTGAGCAGGTGATAGCGCACCGCGAGCTTCTTGTTGTTCACTGCGGTGTCGATATCGCTGTCATTTGACCTGATGAAACTGCCGCATGGCGGGCAGATGGGTTCGTTGAAAATGTCGATCGTTGTCGGTGCCACCGAGCTGCCGACATACACACCGTCATCGAGGACCCGGAGCTCAACCGCGTCTGCCGGCGGCGGTGGCGGCGGGGGCGGGGACGACGGGGACGACGACCGCCATGGCTGGGCAACAGCGAGGACCAGACCCACGACGGCCACCACGACGGTGGCGGCAACCCCAACCCACAGCCAGGGCTTACGCCCGCCTCGGGGCGGCTGAGGCGACGGTTGACCCCATGAAGCGCCAGCCCATCCCGTCGACTGCGGTGCGGCCGGAGCACCTGGTGACCCGAGAGCCGATGGCCAAACCGGGGTCTGTCGTGCGGCGTGGCCGGCCAGCGCACGCGGCGCGGACACAAAACCGCCGGGTGGCTGTCCGGCAAACGCCGCCGGCGGCCTCGTTACCTGGCTGCGCTGCAAAATGTCGGTGGCACGATCCTGGTCGGTTGCGGCCAGCGCTGCATAGGCGGCCGCCGATAGATCACCGCAGGTGGCGTACCGGTCCGCGGGATTCTTGGCCATGCCGCGGGCCATCACCTGGTCGAAGGCGACCGGAAC
>JBEKNM010000191.1:0-7821 GCA_049522835.1 Mycobacterium sp. | reverse complement strand
CTTGCCGCCGGTCATCTCCTTGACCAGGTCCGACACCGCGGGCATACGAGTGGAACCGCCCACCAGCACGACGTGGTCGATCTCGGACACCGAGATGCCGGCGTCCTTGATCACCGACTGGAAGGGCTGACGGGTGCGGTCCAGCAGATCCTGAGTGATGCGCTGGAACTCAGCGCGGGTCAGCTGCTCGTCGAGGAACAGCGGGTTCTTGTCCGCGTCGACGGTGATGTAGGGCAGGTTGATCGAGGTGCTCTGGCTCGAGCTCAGCTCGATCTTGGCCTTCTCGGCCGCCTCGCGCAGCCGCTGCATGGCCATCTTGTCCTTGGTCAGGTCAATGCCGCTGGTGCCCTTGAACTTTTCGACCAGCCAGTCAACGACGCGCTGGTCCCAGTCGTCGCCACCGAGGTGGTTGTCACCGCTGGTGGCACGGACCTCGACCACGCCCTCGCCGATCTCGAGCAGCGAGACGTCGAAGGTGCCGCCACCGAGGTCGAAGACCAGGATCGTCTGTTCCTTCTCGCCCTTGTCCAGGCCGTAGGCCAGGGCAGCGGCAGTCGGTTCGTTGACGATGCGCAGCACGTTCAGGCCCGCGATCTGGCCCGCTTCTTTGGTGGCCTGACGCTGGGCGTCGTTGAAGTAGGCGGGTGTGGTGATGACCGCGTCGGTGATGTCCTCACCGAGGTAGGCCTCCGCGTCACGCTTCAGCTTCATCAGAACGCGGGCGCTGATCTCCTGCGCGGTGTATTTCTTTCCGTCGATCTCGATGGACCAGTCGGTGCCCATGTGCCGCTTGACCGAGCGAACGGTGCGATCGACGTTGGTCACCGCCTGGTTCTTGGCGGGCTGGCCGACGAGCACTTCGCCGTTGCGCGCGAACGCGACGACCGACGGAGTGGTCCTCGAGCCTTCGGAGTTGGCGACGACGACTGGGTCGCCACCCTCTAAAACCGCGACGACGGAGTTGGTGGTCCCGAGGTCGATACCGACCGCACGAGCCATAGTGATTCCTCCTGAGTGTGTAGAGCTTCTTCTGTGCACTATGCTGAGTGAACCCCGCTCAAGCCTGCCTCCGTAGACGGCGGGCTGTCAACCCGATATTGAGTCAGGTTCACTCAACTTACTGATCATCCTAACGGCGCCCCTGCGCATCTTGTTCCCGGGGGTGCTGAGAGTTCTTAGAGGGCCGGGAGATGACCTCATCGATCAGCGCAAGCAGGGCGCGAGTGGCGGCGCTGGGCGGCCGAGTCGCAGACGTCGCGACGAAAAGCCGCCATTGCAGGTCGTAATCGGCGATGCGGACCGTCACCAGCCCGGAACCGTCGACGTCGGGGACGAACTGGCCGAGAAAGCCGATTCCCAGGCCGTTGCGGATATATGTCGCCGCCGTGCCGATGTCGGCGACTTCCACCACGACCGTCCGTTCCACGCCCGCAGCGGCGAACGCATTGTCGACCACGGTTCGGTTGCCGTATCCGGGTGGGCCGTCCACGAATGACATTCCAGCCAGGTCGGCCAGTGGCACCGAATCCCACTGGGCAAGTGGGTGATCGGCGGGAACTACCAGCGACAGCGGTATCGAGGCGACGAGTCGAGCGTGCAGGTCAGGCGGCGGAGGACCGGTGCAGACGAGAAACGCGACGTCGAGATCGCCGTCACGGAGTTGTCGGGCCAGTCCGGCCGATCCGGCACTGGCGGCACGCAAGTGAACCACCACTCCTGGATGCCGAGTATGGAGGTCAGCCAGCAGTGTGGGTATGTCGATAACGCTGATCGAAGTCAAAATCCCCACCGTGACGATGCCGCGGACGGCACCGCGGGTGGCGTGGACGGCGTCTTTGGCAGCACGGGCCGCATCGAGGGTTTCGCGGGCGCGGGGTCGCAGCGCATTGCCCGCAAGGGTGAGCGTCACGCCTGCTGAGCCCCGGACAAACAATTCTGCGCCGACTTCCCGTTCGAGGGCCTTGATCGTCGCGGACACTCCGGATTGGACGACATGCAGTCTTTTGGCGGCCGCGGTAAAGCTCTGGCTATCCGCGACCGCGAGAAAGTACTCGAGATGGCGAAGCTCCACCCAGCTATTATCACCGTTGGTGCTGGGACCTATCACAAGATTTCGTTGTCCCTGATGGTGCTGATCGACGTACCGTCGACTTGTCGAGCGAGCGCGCGATCCTGCTAACAGTCATCGCGAATCCCCCTCCTGCCTGCTCGATTCGCCGGCCACTTTCTGCTCAAAGACGGAGATCGCGCCGCCGACCCTGCAACTGTGCTGGACGGCCCCCATGAATCAGCAAGCCCCCACTCTGACAAGGTCCAGAACCCGCTGGTCTTCCGCGTCCACCGACGACCAATTCGTTGTGCTCAACCCCGCCACGGGTCAGCCGGTCACCGTTGTCCAGGGGGCCGGACCCGACGAGGTGGACCAGGCGGTGCGGGCCGCCCACGCTGCACACCTGTCCTGGAAGCAGCGGCCGGCGCGGGAACGTGGTCATTACCTGCGCCAGATCGCCGATATCCTCCGTGCCAGCGCAGACGAGATCGCCGAACTCGAGTCACTGGAAATGGGCAAACCGATCACCCAGGCGCGCCAGTTCGACGTCGAAGCGGCGATCGCCATCTTCGATTACTTCGGCAGCGTGGTGGAGGTGCTGCCCAACCAGGCGCGCGACTACGGCCCGGTGCTGGACGTGACCACGCTCGAACCGTACGGGGTGATTGCCGGCATCGTGCCGTTCAACTGGCCGCCTATCCACACCGCCGGGAAGATCGCACCAGCACTGGCTGTCGGCAACGCGGTCGTGCTCAAACCACCGGAGCAGACGCCGTCGGTGGTCCTGCGCATGGTCGAGCTGATTCAGTCAGTCCTGCCGGATCGTGTGGTGCACGCCGTGCCCGGCAAGGGCGAGGTGGGCGCCAAGCTTGCCGGACATCCGCTGGTGGGCAAGGTTTCTTTCACGGGATCGCCCCGGACGGGTGCAGCAGTGCTGCGGACGACGGCCGCCAATCTCACCCCAACCCTGATGGAGCTGGGCGGAAAAAACCCTTTGGTGGTCTTCGACGACGCCGATCTGCACGAGGCGCTGCTGGCCGCCGTCGACGGCGGCTTTTTCAACCAGGGCGAAGCCTGTACAGCCGCATCGCGAATCCTGGTGCAGGACAGCATCTATGCGGAGTTCGCGGCGAAACTGTGCGCTGCGGTGAGCCGGCTGCGGGTGGGCGACGGCGCCGACCCCGCCACTGACGTCGGGCCATTGGTCACCCAAGAGCAGCAGCAACAAGTTCTGGAATACCTCAAGATCGGCGAGGCCGAAGGTGCTCGCATCGCCGCTCAGGCCCCGCTGCCCGATGATCCTCAATTGGCGGACGGGTTCTACGTCGCGCCGACCGTGCTGACCGACGTCACACCCGACATGCGGGTGGCCAGAGAGGAGATCTTTGGTCCGGTAGTCGCCCTGATTCGGTTCAGCGACGAAGACGAGGCGGTCCGGATCGCAAACGACACCCCGTTCGGGCTGGTTGGGGCGGTGTTCAGTCAGAACACCGATCGGGCCCTGCGGGTGAGCCGGCAGATCCGGGCCGGAGCCGTCTTTGTCAACAACTATCATCGGATCGCTATCGGTACTGGATTCGGCGGGGTCGGCCACAGCGGATTCGGGCGCGAGCACGCCCAGGAAACACTGGCAGAATACGGGTACACCAAAACGATTCGGCTGGCCACCCAGCGCGACGAGCTGCGGTACTGGACCGCCGCCAGCAGAGTACTAGAGGATTAGACATCAAATGCGCACCATCGCACTCGAAGAGCATTACGCCACAGAAGGATTCCTTCGCGGGCCGGGCGGCTGGCTCGCATCTCGCTCGGGCATCGTCGAACCGATCTCCGACCTCGGTGACGGGCGGATCGCGGCGATGGACGAGGCGGGCATCGACCTGGCCGTGCTGTCACTGGCTGCTCCCGGAGTCGAACAGCTGGACGGGCCGGAAGCCGTCCTCCTGGCCCGTGAATGCAACGACGAGTTGGCAGCTGCGGTCGGGCGGTACCCTGATCGGCTGGCGGGCTTCGCGGCTCTACCCATCAGTGCGCCAGACGCGGCCGCTGACGAACTGGATCGAGCGGTGCGCCAACACGGCTTTGCCGGCGCGGTGATCAACGGGCACAGCCAAGGCCGCTACCTAGACAATCCCTTCTTCGACCCCGTACTCAACCGCGCGGCCACGCTGGAGATCCCGATCTACCTCCACCCGACCATTCCGCCGGCAGGCGTTATCGAGTCGAGTTACGCGGGGTTTGCCGACAAGGTCACGTTCGCGCTGGCCACAGTGGGCTGGGGCTGGCACATCAACACCGCAACGCACGTGCTGCGGATGATTCTGGGCGGGGTTTTCGACCGCTATCCGGCACTACAAGTCATCATCGGGCACATGGGTGAAGGAACGTCGTTCATGCTGCCGCGATTCGACGCCACGCTGAAGCCGGAACTGACTGGCCTGCAACATCCGGTCAGTTCCTATCTTCGGCAGAACTTCCACTACACGTTCGCCAACTTCAATGACGTGCCGACCTACGCCAACCTGGTCGCACAGGTCGGCATTGACCGAGTGGCCTTCTCGGCCGACTACCCGTTCGGGTCGATGAAGGCGGCACGCGCATTCCTCGACAATCTGCCGCTGACGCACGACGAGCGCGCAAGCATCAGCCATCGCAACGCCGAGAAGCTGCTGGGCGTCTGACACTTTCTGCCTACCCCGGCTCGCCGGGTTCGTCGATATCATGACCGCCCGCGAGGTCGCTGCAGTCGACGATCTCGACGTCTCGCCTGGCCCGTAGATACGCCCCCGCGCCCTGGTCTCCCGAAATCAGGGCCAGCACCTCAGGCCAGTACCGCCGCGCCATGACCACCGGATGGCCTGGCCGCTCGCCGAAATATGCGCGTCCGAGTCCACTGCGCGACGCGACCGTGCGGCCCAGAACCCTTGCCACCACTGCGGGACCCACATCGGGAGTGTCGATGACGTGCAGTACCGCGTAGTCGGCGCACATGCGGTCGGCCTGAGCCAAGCCGGTACGCACTGAGGCGCTCAGCCCCTCATGCCACTGCGGTGCGGTGATCGCGATGACACCCGGCGGGGCCACCACCTCGGCCGCGCCCAATACCAGAACGACGTCGTTGCACCCACCGTCGCGCAGCGCGCCGATCGCGATGTCCAGCCAGCCGTCAACCAGCACTTTGGGTTTTCCGTACCGGCGGCCGGCACCCGCGGCCAGCAAGACTCCGACTAACCGCACTCTCCAATGATGGCATTGGACGTACATCGACCCCTGCTTCTTGTTCCCAATCGCTATACGGACAGACGCCGGGTGGAGCGGTGGCATAGCTTAACGATCAACCGCCACGGCGATAGGAGCTCGATGCCACCGCTAGACACCGCCGCCGAGCGGCTCACGCGCGAAGACGCCGGCTATCACAAGGCCCTCAAAAACCGCCAGCTGCAGATGATCGCTCTTGGCGGCGCTATCGGAACCGGCCTCTTCCTCGGCGCCGGAGGAAGGCTCGCGTCGGCGGGGCCCGGGTTGTTTGTGGTCTACGGGATCTGCGGCATCTTCGTCTTCCTGATCCTGCGCGCGCTCGGCGAACTGGTACTGCACCGCGCTTCGTCGGGATCCTTCGTTTCCTATGCCCGCGAATTCTTCGGCGAGAAGGTGGCTTACGCCGCAGGCTGGCTGTACTTCCTGAACTGGGCGATGACCGGGATCGTGGATACCACCGCGATCGCGCACTACTGCCACTATTGGACGGCGTTCGAAGCCATCCCGCAGTGGACCCTCGCGCTGGTCGCACTGGTGGTGGTGCTGTCGATGAACCTGATTTCGGTCAAGGTCTTCGGTGAGCTGGAGTTCTGGGCGTCATTGATCAAGGTGCTGGCGCTGGTGACGTTCCTGGTCGTCGGCACTGTCTTTCTGGCCGGGCGCTTCAAGGTCGACGGTCACGACACCGGGCCGGGACTGTGGAATACCCATGGCGGGCTGTTGCCGACCGGCCTACTGGCCCTGGTGCTCGTCACCTCGGGGGTGGTGTTCGCCTACGCCGCCGTCGAGCTGGTCGGCATCGCAGCCGGGGAAACGGCGGAGCCGGAGAAGATCATGCCGCGCGCGATCAACTCAGTGGTGTTCCGCATCGCGGTCTTCTACATCGGGTCGACCATCCTGCTGGGGCTGCTGCTGCCCTACACCGCCTACCAAGCCAATGTGAGCCCGTTCGTCACGTTCTTTTCCAAGGCCGGCTTTCACGGGGCGGGCAGCCTGATGAACCTGGTGGTTCTGACCGCCGCGCTGTCGAGCCTGAACGCCGGCCTGTATTCCACGGGCCGGATCCTGCGGTCGATGGCGATGAGCGGCAGTGGCCCGAAGTTCACCGCAGCGATGTCGAAGAACGGCGTGCCATACGGCGGGATCCTGCTGACCGCCGGAATCGGCCTGTTGGGCATCGTGCTCAACGCGGTCAAACCCAGCCAAGCCTTCGAGATCGTGCTCCACATAGCCGCGACGGGCGTCATCGCGGCCTGGGCGACGATCGTGGCGTGCCAGCTGCGCTTCTACTACTTGACTCAGGCCGGGAAGCTGCAACGGCCGAAATTCAAGATGCCGCTGGCCCCCTACAGCGGCTATCTCACGCTGGTCTTCCTGGCCGGCGTACTGATCCTCATGTTCTTCGACAAAGTACAAGGCCCCTGGATGCTCGGCGCGTTGGTGCTCGGCATCCCCGCCCTCATCGGCGGCTGGTATTTGGTCCGCAATCGCGTCGCCGCCGCCGCCCGAGACGACAGCGGCCGGCCACCCGGGTACTAACCGCCGACACGCTCGGCGCAGCAGTCCTCGCCGCAGCGGTAACACTTTGCCATCAGCGGCGTTCCAAAAGCGCGTCAGTGCAGTAACTTGCGCCACCTCGTGCGTAATCTGAGCTGTTGATATCTCATTTTTCGGGAGTTGCGCGTGCGGTTATCGCAAAAAACAAGGAGTCTGCCCGGTGGGTCGCCGCTATTCGTGGCCCTGCTGGCACTTGCTGTCCTGGTCGCCGGCTGCAGCAATATCATCGAGGGCAAGCCAATCGCCACGCCAGGGGCTGGGCCAACCGAGCCCTCCTTCCCAGCGCCCAGGTTGACGCCGCCCACGACGCCACCCTCGCCTGCGCCGACCACAACCAGCCCGACCCCCGCCCCACCGACCACGCCGAGCCCGACCGCACCGGCCGGCACCATCCCGCTCAAGCCCGACCAGAGCGGTTACGTATTCATCGAAACCAAGTCCGGCCTGACGCGCTGCCAGATCAACAAGGACAGCGTCGGGTGCGAAGCACCGTTCACCAACTCCCCCTTGGAAGACGGCGAGCACGCCAACGGCGTCAGCATCACCGCTACCGGCTCCGTTCAGTGGGTGCTGGGCAATCTGGGAGCCATCCCGACCGTCACCATCGACTACAAGACCTACGACGCGCAGGGGTGGACGATAAACGCCACCACCCAAGGCACTCGGTTTACCAACGACCACACTGGCCACGGCATGTTCGTCAGCATCGAAAAGGTCAACACGTTCTGAGCCCCTGAAAGACCAGGTCAGATGGTCACTGCATCGATTTGGTCCGCAGTGAGTCCGCAGCAGATTTGATCGCCGCGTCCAGGCGCACGGCGATGCCGTCGAGATCGTCATCGAACAGGTCCGCATAGACGTCCAGCGTCATCGACGCCTTGGCGTGCCCGAGCATCCGCTGAACAGCTTTCACGTTGGCCCCGGCGCTGACCGCCAGGCTGGCCGCCGTGTGCCGT
>JBEKNM010000190.1:0-7830 GCA_049522835.1 Mycobacterium sp. | reverse complement strand
CGCGCCCAGGAACCCGGCCCCCACCGGAGTCAGATGTGCCAATCGCTGGCCGAACAGCGGCACGTAGGTGTCCACCATCGCGGCGGCCATCAGCAACGCCATGGTCAGGTAGATCCACTTGAGGGGTCCGGGGCCGAATACGCTGGGCGGCAAAACCGTTGCCTGCATCCGCGAGTCAAGAATCACGAACAATCCGACCAGCACCACACCGGCGGCGAGCAGCCCGGCGGTCGCGATGATGTGATGCGGGATCTGCGCGACGCTGACCGCCAACGCGGCCGCACCCATGAGCACTAGCGACCAGACCGGCACCTTGAGCGCCGGTGCCGTGGCACTCGGGTCGATGCGGCCCGCCGTCAGCGCCACTGGCACCAACATGGCTATCAGTGCGGTCAGAATCGCCATTCCGACAAACGCCCACCGCCATAGCCCGAATTGCGCGAAAAGGCCGCCGGTCGCGGGCCCGACCACCGTTGCCACACCCCACATCGCCGACACCAGCGCTGTGCCCCGCGTCCACAGCGAGCGAGGCAGAGCAGTGTTGATGAGCGTGTAGCCCAGCCCCGCCAGCAGGCCGCCGGCCACGCCTTGCAAGCCGCGTCCGGCTATCAGAATCTGCATGTTGGGGGCTATTGCGCAGACCAGACCTGCGACGCCGAACACGGCCAATCCGATCAAGTACGACGATCGCGCTCCAGCGCGCAGCAGAATCGGGTTGACCATGGCCGCCGCGACCACCGCCCCGACCAGGTACAGAGTTGTCACCCAAGCGTAGAGCCGGCTGCCGCCGATTTCGGCGACCGTGCTCGGGAGCAGGCTGATGGTCAGAAGCTCATTGGTGGCGTAGAGGGCCACACCGCCGGCCAGCACCACCGACGTCCCCAGGTACTTGCCTAGCAGCTCGCGCCAAGTGCCGGTGTCGCTCGCCGCGTCGGTCACTCCACCACCGTATGAGTTCACTTCAGGCCGGCGGCGTCCATCCCGCGAAGTTCCTTCTTGAGGTCGGCGATCTCGTCGCGGAACCTCGCGGCCAGCTCGAACTGCAGGTCACGGGCGGCGGCCACCATCTGCGCGGTGAGGTCCTTGATCAGGTCGGCCAGTTCGGCGCGCGGCATGCCGGCGGTGTCGCGCCCCTCGAATACCCCGGCGCTGACCGCGCGGCCGGGCTCGCCCTGAGCGCGCCGGCCGCGGGACGAGTTACGCCCTGACCCGCCGATCGCGACGGTTTGACTGGCTTCGGTGTCGTCAGCCTCGCGATAGACCTGATCGAGGATGTCGGCGATCTTCTTGCGCAGCGGCTGCGGGTCGATGCCGTTGGCCTCGTTGTAGGCGACCTGCTTTGCCCGGCGCCGGTCGGTCTCGTCGATGGCCTCTTTCATCGAGTCGGTCATCTTGTCGGCGTACATGTGGACTTCGCCGGAGACGTTGCGGGCGGCGCGGCCGATGGTCTGGATCAGGCTGCGCGACGACCGTAGGAAGCCTTCCTTGTCGGCGTCCAGGATCGAGACCAGCGACACCTCGGGCAGGTCCAAGCCCTCCCGCAGCAGGTTGATGCCGACCAGCACGTCGTAGTCGCCCAGCCGCAGCTGGCGCAGGAGTTCCACCCGGCGCAACGTGTCGACCTCGGAGTGCAGGTAGCGCACCCGGATACCCATCTCCAGCAGATAGTCGGTGAGGTCTTCGGCCATCTTCTTGGTCAGCGTCGTGACCAGCACCCGCTGGTCGGCGTCGGCGCGTTTGCGGATCTCCCCGATCAGGTCGTCGATCTGCCCCTTGGTCGGCTTGACCACGACTTTCGGGTCCACCAGCCCGGTTGGCCGGATCACCTGCTCGACGAACTCGCCGGCGGCCTGGCTGAGCTCATAGGGGCCCGGGGTGGCCGACAAGTAAACCGTCTGCCCGATCCGGTCGGCGAACTCCTCCCAGGTCAGCGGCCGGTTGTCGACCGCTGAGGGCAACCGGAATCCGTAGTCGACGAGGTTGCGCTTCCGCGACATGTCGCCCTCGTACATGCCGCCGATCTGGGGCACGGTGACGTGCGACTCGTCGATGACCAGCAGGAAATCCTCGGGGAAATAGTCGAGCAGGGTCGCCGGCGGTGAGCCCGGCCCCCTGCCGTCGATGTGCCGCGAGTAATTCTCGATGCCCGAGCAAAAACCGACCTGCCGCATCATCTCGATGTCGTAGTTGGTCCGCATCCGCAGCCGCTGGGCCTCCAGCAGCTTGCCCTGCCCCTCGAACTCGGCGAGCCGCTCGGCGAGTTCCTCCTCGATGGTGGAGATCGCCTGAGCCATCCGCTCCGGGCCGGCCACATAGTGGGTGGCGGGGAAGATTCGCAGTGAGTCGACCTGACGGACCACCTCGCCGGTCAGCGGGTGCAGGTAGTACAGCGCCTCGACTTCGTCGCCGAAGAACTCGATCCGAACCGCCAGCTCTTCGTAGGACGGGATGATCTCCACCGTGTCGCCGCGCACCCGGAACGAGCCGCGGGTGAAGGACAGGTCGTTGCGGGTGTACTGCACGTCGACCAGCAGCCGCAGCAGGCCGTCGCGGGCGACCTCGGTGCCGACCTGCAGCTCGACGGAACGGTCCAGGTACGACTGCGGTGTGCCCAGGCCGTAGATGCACGACACCGAGGCCACCACCACCACGTCGCGGCGCGACAGCAGAGACGACGTCGCCGAGTGTCGCAACCGCTCTACGTCGTCGTTGATGGAGCTGTCTTTTTCGATGTAGGTATCCGTCTGCGTTATGTACGCCTCTGGCTGGTAGTAGTCGTAGTACGAAACGAAGTACTCGACTGCGTTGTGCGGCAACATCTCTCGCAGTTCGTTGGCCAACTGGGCGGCCAACGTCTTGTTGGGCGCCATCACCAGGGTGGGCCGCTGCAACCGCTCGATGAGCCACGCGGTGCTAGCCGACTTGCCGGTGCCGGTGGCGCCGAGCAGCACCACGTCGCGCTCCCCGGCCAGAATCCGCCGCTCCAGCTCGTCGATGGCAGCAGGCTGGTCACCCGCCGGCGAGTGCGGACTGACCACCTCGAAGCGCGCGCCGGAGCGCACGATCTCCTCAACGGCGCGGTACTCGGAGTGCGCGACTACCGGATGCTCGGTGGCGAAAGCCATGCCACCAGGGTAGAACCACCCACCGACAGCGCCTGCCGAGTCGGTCAGTGCCGGGTCCACACCCGGGTGACCGGGTCGCATTGGAGCAGGTAGCCATCGCTTGAGGTGGACATGGCGAACACCGGGACGTCAGCTTGGTCGCAGGAGCTGCCGGTGGCGTGCACTCCCGTCGTGATCGGGGCCTTGTCCCAGTTGTTGCCCTCACAGACGACCTGCTGGTTGCTGGTCGCGTCGTAGCCGAGCTTGTCGACGTCGGTGCACAGCCCACCGAGGACCGGCGGTGCCGGGTGCGGCGTTGTGGTCGAGGTGTTGATCACCTGGGCGGGATCGGCCAAGTTCACACCAGCGGGCACGTCACCGGTCCGGGTGGCCACCACGGGTACTCGCACCACGGCTCCTTGTGCGCCGCACTCATTGCTGAGCACGGTCTCGGTCTCCGTGCCGCGCAGCGTGCCGTCGGCCTGTGGCGCCAAAGACCACGCGACCGTCTCCTGCTGGGTGGCGCTGACTTGTCCATTCGACAGACGGCAGCCCACCCGTTCCTGCTGGGGAGCACCCTGCCAATACCCACCGACGAAACGCAGAGTGTCGGTCTGGCCCCCATCAGTTGTGCTGGCCACCTGGTGGGTTGCGTCGTCCAGCTGAGTGCCGGTGGCCGCGCAACCGTTGGTGGTGCACACCGAACGGAACGCCCACCAGTCGCTGGTGGCTCCGTCGTGACGGATCGGGACGCCATTGGTGGTCTTCTTGCTGCGGTCATAAGTCAGCTGGTAGGTGCCGTTGAGCACCGGTCCCCTGTTGGTAGGCGCAGCGCTGGGGGCAGGGGCCGAGGGCTTCGAGGCGAGGGAAGTGGCCTGAGAAGTGTCCGTCTGGACGGTGTACAGCGTCGACCAGGTCGCCGCGACGGCGACCAGCACCGCGCAGACAAGTGCGACTGACCACCGAGTCCTTGACGAAAACTTGTGGGAGATGGCCCCGATAACGCCGCGGACTCCGCGTCGCCGGACCGGCGTGAACGCCCCCCCGTGGGCAGCCTCGGCGGCGCACAACTCTTCGCTGACGGCGCCCGAAAAGGCGCGACACCGCGCGAACCTGTCCTCGGGATCTTTGGCGAGGGCTTTGAAGAACACCTCATCGAGGTGTTCCAGATCCGGACGGTAATCGCTGAGCCGGGGCGGATCTTCGTGCAGGTGCTGGCTGATGACCGCGATCGGGTTGGAGTGCTGGAACGGCGGCGCCCCGGTGAGCAGATGAAATGCCGTTGCGGCCAAGGCGTATTGGTCTGCCCGTCCATCGATGTTGGCACCCGTCAACTGTTCGGGCGCCGCGTAGGCAACTGTTCCCACGGCAACGTTGGTCTCGGTGATACCGCTGATGTCACCGAGGTGCCGAGCTACACCGAAGTCCGCCAACAGGATTCGACGCTCCCCATCCTCGGGATGGGTGAGCAGGATGTTGGCCGGTTTGACGTCGCGGTGTAGCAGGCCGCGATCGTGGGCGTAGTCGAGCGCACCCGCCACAGCTTGGAGAATGGCACACACCTCATTGATCGGCATGCCGTCCTGGTAGCGCTCTTTCACCAGCCGGGAGGCGTCGGTGCCCTCGACGTAGTCCATCGAGATCCAGAGCTGGCCGTTGAATTCGCCGCGGTCGTGCACGCCGACGATGTGCGGGTGCCAGAGCGTTGCGGCGAGATCGGCCTCCCGGTTGAACCTCTCACGAAACTCACGGTCCTTCGTGATCGCCTCGGCGAGGACTTTGATCACATCCCGGCGCGGCAACCTCGGGTGCAGCACCAGGTAGACCTCGGCCATCCCGCCGGCGCCCAGCGGCCGCAGGATGGTGTATCCGGCAAATTTCGCGCCGCTGCCCATCGCAGGGTGCGACCCACCGGCCGCACTGAGTTGCTCTGACTCCGCGGAACCCGCGTCCGGAGTCGAGTTGACGCGTGGAACCGGACGTAACAGCTGCGCGGTTGCTGAAGGAAGAGATTGAAAGCCGGCGCGCAGGGCCCGGCGCGGGTTGCTGAGCAGCTGTCGACGGCCGTCGAGGCGCCGAGCGGTGCGCTTTCGCTCGTCCATCACTGATCGCCCCCTCGTTTCTCGCACTACCTGCGGGCACCGCCGCAATCAACTGCGGAACTGAATGCCCCGGGCGTTTCCATCGGGGTGGGAGTCTTGGGACCCTCACGCTCGAATCATGCCGGATACGTGTTGGCGATTGGTTGCAGCAGGCTATGAACCGGCTATGAGTGGCCAAATTGAAATAAAGAACGAATCACAGGCGAGTCCCATGGAGACCACTCGCGCCGCGCAACGATACTTGAGTAGTGAGTCGACCCGCCCCGCCATTGCTGACCATCCGGCACGACGGGTCCCAACGTTCCTTCGCTGCAGGCCAAGAGGTGGTCATCGGACGGGACCAGGACGCCGACCTGCGCATCATGGACCCGCGGATCTCCCGCGCGCACCTGATACTGCGCTTCGATCAAGGCCGCTGGCTGGCGATCGACAACGGCTCGTTGAACGGGACCTACCTCAACGGCTACCGGATGCCAGTCATCGACATCCACGACGGTCAGAGCATTAACGTCGGGAATCCCCGGGGACCGCGGCTGACCTTTGCGATCGGCCCACAGCACGGGCAGACCAGTCGGCCATCCCGGCCAAGGTCCATGCAGGTTTCCGGGCCGCCCACCGTTTCCTGGTCGGTGAATCCAGAGCCCGCGCCGCCGCCTCCGCACGGGCTGCGCCAGACCGGCAACCCCGCTCGGAGTGGTCCCGGCCTCGCTCCGCCGCCGCCACGCCAGCTGCCGACGAACCCGGCCCCGCCCCGGCATCCGGTTTCGCAGCCACGCAACGCGGCAGCCCAGCCACCACCACCGTGGGTGCCGCCGCGCGCGCCGCCGGCCGATGAGCTGACCGTGGTCAACACCAACACCGGGTCGCCCGCCCGGCCGGATTCGGCGGATTCGGCGGAGTTCACCGTCGTCGACCCCACTGGGGGCGACGTATCGAACCTCGCGACGAGAATGGTCAAGTTCTTGTCGCAGCGCTCGCCCAGAACTCCTGGGCTCCCCAGGACGGTCGGCACCGTCACGATTGGCCGCGCGGCCGAGAACGACATCGTCATCCCCGACGTCTTGGCCTCCCGCGAGCACGCGACGCTGGCTTTGACGCCGCTCGGCACCGAGATCCGGGACCGCAGTGTCAACGGGACGTTCGTCAACGGCACCCGGGTCGGGTCGGCGATCTTGAGTGACGGCGACGTGGTCACCATCGGCAACGTCGACCTGGTATTCAGCAACAGCACCCTGCTCCCCCGCAGTGAGGCCGCGACGCGCACCGGCGGCCTGGAGGTGCGTGGAGTCAAGTACGTCGTCGACAACGGCAAACAGCTGCTGGACGACATCTCGTTGATCGCCAGGCCCGGCTCGCTGACCGCCATTATCGGCGGGTCAGGCGCGGGGAAGAGCACGCTTGCCAGGCTGATCGCCGGCTACACCCGCCCCAGTTCCGGCTCGGCCACCTTCGAGGGCCACGACATCCACGCCGAATACGCGTCGTTGCGCAGCAGGATCGGAATGGTCCCGCAAGACGACGTCGTGCACCGGCAGCTGACGGTGAACCAGGCGCTGGGCTACGCCGCCGAGCTACGGCTGCCGCCCGACACCAGCAAATACGACCGCGCCAAGGTCGTCGCCCACGTACTGGAAGAACTCGACCTGACCAAGCACGCCGACACCAGGGTGGACAAGCTGTCCGGCGGACAGCGCAAACGCGCTTCGGTAGCACTCGAACTGCTCACCGGTCCGTCATTGCTGATCCTCGACGAGCCGACTTCGGGCCTGGACCCGGCCTTGGACCACCAGGTGATGACAATGCTGCGCCACTTGGCTGACGCCGGCCGCGTGGTGATCGTGGTGACGCACATGTTGTCCTACCTCGATGTTTGCGACCAGCTGCTCCTGGTGGCACCGGGCGGCAAGACGGCCTACTGCGGCCCACCGGACCAGATCGGTGAGGCGATGGGAACCACCAACTGGGCCAAGATCTTCACCAAAGTGGGCGCCGACCCCGAAGAAGCCAACCGCCGGTTTCTGGCCCAGGCCGAGGCCGAGAAAAGGTCCCAGAAACTTCTGACCGACAAGGCCGACTACAAGGGCGACCTGGGCGAACCCGTACATACCAGCGTGCGGCGCCAAATCTCGACGGTTGCCCGCCGGCAGGTCCGCCTGGTGGTCGCCGACCGTGCCTATTTCATCTTCCTGGCATTGTTGCCGTTCATCCTGGGTGTGCTCTCGTTGACAGTTCCAGGCACCAACGGATTTCACATTCCGGCCCCGCATTCGGGTGTTCCTGACGAATCCGTGCAGATACTGAACCTGCTGCTACCGGCGGCGGCCTTCATGGGCACCGCGCTGACCATCCGCGACCTGGTCGGCGAACGTGCCATCTTCCAGCGAGAACAAGCAGTCGGATTGTCGACCTCGGCATACCTGCTGGCCAAGACCGCCGTGTATTGCGGGTTCGCCGTCGTGCAGTCCGCCATCATCACGGCGATCGTGGTGGTGGGTAAGAGCGCGCCCACCCGTGGCGGCACGGTGTTCGGCCACGGCACTGTCGCGGCCACAGCCGAGCTGTTTGTGGCCGTGGCCGGGACCTGCGTGGCTTCCGCGGTGCTCGGCCTTGTCATCTCGTCGTTG